>JBIIUN010000442.1:0-4139 GCA_044339945.1 Kapaibacterium sp. (SeqCode) | reverse complement strand
GACGGAGTTCAACAGCACGGACCTGCCCGACGGCAACGCGAACACCCGGGTGCCGGGCGACGTGGACCTGATCCGCTTCACGGTCACGCCCGGCGAACGCTGGGTGTTCCTGCCGCAGAGTTCGTTCCCGTGTTTCAACTGGTCGCTGGGCGACGCGTTGGGCCGGCCGGTGTTCGAATCTCGGGCGATGTGCGACGGCTTTGCCGAAGCCGACACGGCGGCGGGCGGCGACTTCACGCTGCGGCTCGGTCTGCGCGACATCGCGTCAGGCGGCTACGGCTTCCGCGCGCTCCGGGTGGTGGAACAGACGTTCACCCATGACCTCCGCGGCGGCCAGTCGTTGCAAGCCTCCGGCGCCTTGGCGGCGACGGGTTCCAGCGACACCTACCGGCTCCAGTTTGATGCCGGCACGGAAGTGCGGTTCCTGCTGAGCGACTCCTGCTTCGAATGGGAATTGCTGGCTCCGACCGGCGGGGCGGGCTTCTCGCTGGAATCCACCTGCAACGGGCCCAAGTTCACCACGCCGGTCGCCGGCGAATACCGGCTGCGCATCCGCGCCGGGGCGTTCCAGAGCGGCAATTACCAACTCGAAATCCGGCCGCTGAGCGGCCTGCGGATCGCGGCGGACCTGCGGCCGGGGGACACCCGCTTCGAGCAGACGGTGCAACCCATCTCCGCGGCGCCGCCGGAGGATCTCTTCACCTTCCAGCTCGCCGGGGGCACGGCCTACCGGGCGCGGATTGAAGGCCGGACGCCGGTGCGCTGGCGCGTGCTGGCTGCCGACACGAATTCCGTGAGCGAAATCCCCGCGACGGCGAATTGGCAGGAACTGTTCACGCCCGCGACCGACGCGGTGCTCCGCCTCGGCCTTCAGGCGCTCACCGAGGATCGTTACACGCTACGGATCGAACCCGTGCCCCAGGCCCCGGGCCGCTGGTTGCCGGGCGACACCAACACGCCGCTCGACAAGATCGAGGCCGGGGCCTTCCACCAGGGCGCGCTGCATCTCGCCGGCCGACGTTACCGGCCGGGCCAGGTGGACGAGCTGGTGTTGCTTCGTCAGGACGGCACGAACTGGAACCAGTTGGGCAGCTTCGAATCGTTCGGTTTCTTCCGCGGCCGGCTGGAAACCAACAGCGGCTTCGTCCTCGCGCTGCTGAGCGACGGGACCGACCTCGTGGTCGGCGGCCGGTTCACCCGCGTGAATGGCGTCCACGCGCCGCTCGTGGCCCGCTGGGACGGCGCGGCTTGGCATGCCTTGGCCGATCCGGCCTCCGCCAACTTCGTGCCACAATCCGGCGACACGGTGTTCACGCTCACGCGTTTCAATGGCGAGCTGCTCGCGGGCGGTGATTTCAGCCAGCTTGCGAGCCCGACCTTCACCCGCTACGCCGCCCGCTGGGACGGCACGACCTGGCGGCAGTTGGGCGCCGGCCTATCGGGCGGCTTCCGGGGCTTCAACGGCGCCATTCTAGGCAACGTGTTCACGATGGCACCGGAAGGCGATCGCCTGTTCCTCGGGGGCGTGTTCACCTCGCCCAGCGCCGGCGTGGTCGCTTGGGACGGCACGAATCTCGTCGCCACGCCGGGCATCTTTGACCCGGACCCGAGCGACGCTCCCTACGTGGCGAAGCTGATTCGCCAGCCCGGTCGGCTGCTGGCTGCCGGGAGCTTTTTCCTCAAGCAGGATGGCACGAATCTCCCGGCGCGGCTCGCCGCATGGACCGGCACGGGCTGGACCAACGTGCCCGGCGCGCCGCCGGTGTTTGTCAGCTACAGCGACGGGGCGACCGATGCCACCGGCGCGACCTACTACGGCGAAAATGTCACCTCGGGCGACGGGGACAACGGCGCGGATTCCAACGGCCTGTTCCGCTGGGATGGCACCCACGTGACCGCGCTCCACAACGGCGTCTTGCGCGAGGAACTCCAGCCGTTCCGGAGCGGCGGCGGGGAATCCGTCGTGCGCCAGGCGCTGCGCCGGAACGCGCAGGTCAACGACGGGGACCTGCTGCCCACGCGATCCATGGGACAGGTGGAAACCGTCTTCACGCACGAGGGCCGCATCTACGTGCTGGGCGAATTCGACGTTGCCGGCCCGGAGCGGGTGCGTAACTGGGCCATCTGGGAACCGGCTGCGGGGGCTCCTTGACGCGCGTCGCCCCCGGCAACTTCAGGGTTGGGCCGGCGGCAACGCCGGCAGTCCCTCGCGAATTGGACCACGATCGGACCAGAGGCTACGCGGCGGGAAATCCACCGGCGCGGCGCTCGGAGACACCTGCTTCCCGCAGTCCCGCGGGCAACTGGCACCTCGCACCCACGATGAAAGCCAGTATGCGGCGCACCGAAATTGGCGGTTTCCAAGTTTCAACTTCCGCGGGCCGGGTTCAACGTCCCGCGGTCGTCCATGAAATGGCCCTCGTTCAGCCTCCTGTTTTTCGCCAGCCAGTCCGCCGAGTTCGAACGCGGCAAGTTCGAGCTGTTCCGCGCCACCACCCGGTTTGCCGATGAGCGCGGCTTCGAGGCGGTCTGGATTCCCGAGCGGCACTTCCACGCGTTCGGCGGCCTGTTCCCGAACCCCGCGCTCGCCGCGGTCGTGCTGGCGGAGACCACGCAGCGGATCCGCATCCGGGCGGGCAGCGTGGTCATGCCGCTGCATCATCCGATCCGCGTGGCCGAGGAATGGGCGGTCGTGGACAACCTGTCGAACGGGCGGGTGGATCTGTCGTTCGCGATCGGCTGGAACCCGAACGACTTCGCCCTGGCGCCGCAGAACTACGCCCAGCGCAAGCAGCTCACGCTCGACGGCATCCGCGACGTGCGCCGCATGTGGTCCGGCCAACCGTTTCCCGTGACCAACGGCAACGGCGAGGCGACGGAGGTGACGGTGCATCCGCTGCCCGTGCAGCCGGAGCTGAACATCTGGTTCACCTGCTCGGGCGGTGCGGAACGTTTCGGCGAGGCCGGCGGCTGGGGCTTCAACGCGCTCACCGCGCTGCTCTTCCAGAAGGTCGAGGAGCTCGCCCCGAAGATCGCGGCCTACCGCGCCGCCCGCGCCGCCGCCGGCTTTGCGGGGCCGGGCAAGGTGACGCTGATGCTGCATACCTTCGTCGGGGCCGACGAAGCCGCGGTGAAGCAGACCGTGCGCGAGCCCTTCAAGCGTTACCTCGAAAGCAGCGCGGACCTCTGGCAAATCGGCGATGCGCGCCTGAAGGACATGTCGGAACGGAAGAAAAACGACATGCTGGAATACGCCTTCGAGCGCTATTATCAGAAGACCGGCCTGATGGGTTCGGTGGAATCCTGCGCAAAGATGGTCGAGGCCGTCGCGGCCATCGGCGTGGACGAAATCGCGTGCCTGATCGACTTCGGCCTGCCCCACGACACGATCATGGCGGGCCTGGAGCACTTGGACCGCCTGCGCCGGCGGGACTCCTGAGGTGGGCTGCGTCCCTTTCGTCCGGCCGAGCCTTCAGACGTTGCCCAGCACCGTCAGCGACCGCGGCCGGACCTCGAAGCGGGCCGGAGTTGTCCCAATGACTTCGCCGTCGATCGCCAGCGGTTGCGGCGGGTCGGCGTCGAGTTCCATCCAGGTGCCGCGGAAGAACCGGACCTTCGGATGCCGGACATGCGTGCCACGCAGCAGGCGGCCAAACTGGAGGGCGAGTTCCAGGCGCCCGACCGCCTCGACCAAGGTGAACTCCAGTTGCCCGTCCGTCAGCGAGGCGCCGGGGCCGATCTGCATCATGCGGCCGCCCGCATGCGGCGCATTGCCGGCGAGGGCCAGCACGCCGTTGGTCTGCGTCCATTCGCCGGCGGCGGTGCGGACCCGGAGCGTCGGTGGCCGAAAGGACGCCAAGGCCCGGAAGAAGCCGACCGAGTAGCACAGCTTCGGGCCGAACAGCCGCACGACGCGGGGCGTGGTCTGCCGCAGCAACTCACTGGCGAAGGCCGTGCCGCCGAACAGCACCGCGTGGCGCCGGCGTTCGGCTCCGGCTTCGCGCCAGGTTACCTCGACTGTGTCGAGCGCGAGGGGCATCGGCTGGGTGATGGCCCGGACGGCCGCTGGGTCATCCGGCAGGCCGACCATCTGCGCGATGTCGTTGCCCGTGCCAAACGGTGCGATGGCGAGCGGAACC
>JBIIUN010000441.1:0-4142 GCA_044339945.1 Kapaibacterium sp. (SeqCode) | reverse complement strand
ATGCGGAAACGCGGGGCCGAACTCACGCTCCTAGACAGGGTCGAGCGCCGTGACGCACCCCGGTCATGTGTTACCCAATACACGCATATCAGCAGGATCCACCGTCGTCATAGAGCGCCGGTCCCGTGTCCACGACCCAGCCCATGTCACGGAAGAACCCGCACAGGAACAAAGTGCCACGCAAGGTCCACGCCCTCTTGACATCCAATAAGCCATATCAACGACCCAAGCTCGACGTCAACGGTGGCGGGTGAAGGGTGGGAACCATGCGCCTTTGCGCTCAATTCGTGAGTGTTTTCGGGGATTTCGGTGAGTGATACAAGGTTGAACCGCCACTGCCCGGCCACTGCCCGGACCTGCTCGGTCAGGGTGGTTTGCTGGCAGACTTGCTGGCAATGGAGCGGGTTCAAAGCGGTTGGGCGTCGGCCGGGAAGTAGGTGAAGAACCGTTGGCGTGGATTCCCCACTGCACCGGAGGAACGTGTTCCCCCGCCGGGGTGCTGCCACACCTGCCGGGTGCGGTTCCAATGGAAGCCGAGTTCGGCCAATTGCCGGCGCAAGTTCACGGCGGGCGGCTGGTGGAACTGGACCCACACCCACCGCCCCACCACCTCGGCGCGTTCGTAGAGGTCGGGGGCCACGGCCCGGAGCCGGTGAACCAAACGGTCGGCACTCAGGAAGCGATTGCGCCGACGCAGGCGGAAGTTGATCGGGGGCAACGCGGAGCGGGCGGGCTGTTCGGCGCGGCTGGCGAGCCCTGCAAAATGGAATGAGGCTGTGGGGTTCATGGTCTTTTTTTGGGACCGGCCGTTCGTCGTCGGTGGGTCGCCCTGCGCCGGAAGAGGCCGCGGAGGGCGGGCGGCCCGCGGGAGTAGTCTTCAGAGGGCACCGCGAGTGCCCCCGCCCGGAGCGGCCCGGAAAGGGCGACCCACCGACGACGAATGGCCCGGCCTCGGGACCTGAACCCCACCCAATTTCCCACCAAGGCCGGAGGTTCCCGGCCCCGGTGTCCGGGTAGTCAATCCCGGAGAGGCGGTTCCGCGCGGAGCGGAGCGGCCGAACTGCCTGTCGCTGGCGCTCGCCCAAGCCAAAACAAATTTACGGGAAAACCGGCCCAAGAATCGACGCCGGGAAAAAACCAAGGCCAACCGAAGGTTTTTGCTTGGTAAGAAACGGTCATCTGAAGCATTAGAAAAACAGTCACCCGACAGAGCCCATTCGCCGCCTCCTCGCGCCCCGCAGTGTGCCCTTGTGGACACGTCGGACGGACAGGGACCGGCGGTAGGGCAAGGCCGGGAGATTTGGTCCCAACCCGGCAATCCAGACGAGCAACCTGCGTTCGCGCCCATGAAACCCCGTTCCTTCCCGTCCCTGTTGTTGCCCGCCTTGGCGGGCGTGGGCGCCCTTGTCGGCGCCGTGTGGCTGACCTTGGCCGAGCCGGCCAAACCGGCGGTCGCCAGTCCGACCAACGGGCTGGCATCCCAGCCGGTGACGCTGAATCTCGGCGGTGGGCCCGTGGCGGTCCGCCCGTTGATGGGCCGACCGGCGGCCGACGACGCCCGGCTGGCCTTGCAAGCGATCGGCTCGCCTCCGACGGCAGCAATTGGCCGACTTGGAACAGTATCTCGTGGACTGGCCCGATTCGCCTTACAACCCCGAGGTCCGGACGGGCCTGGCCAACTACTATGTGCGGCGACTGAAGTATGCGGACGGCATCCGGCATTGGAGCAATTCGTATTCGTCCCTGCGGTTGGAGTCTGCCCCGGCGGCCAAGGCGGTGGCCGACGAGGCGCTGGCGTTGTGGTCCCGGCACCTGCTCATTGCGGGCCAATACGAGGAACTGGGCCGGGTGCTTGCGGACGAAGACAACCGCCCATTGGACTACGGCCCCCTGTCCGCCGCGTGGGGGCGCACGCGGGAGAAATGGGTCCGCATGGGGCGGCACCCGGAGCATTCCTACAAATGCGGGGTCTTCGCCTTGGCGGCGGCCGGGCGGCAGGCGGGACTGAAGTTTGACTGGGAACAGCTTGTTCGCGCGCCGTCGCCGACCAACGGCTTCTCCCTGGCCGAACTGCAGGAGCTCGCCAAAGCCGCCGGCCTCGCCACCCGCGCCGTGCGCGCCGCGGCGACTGAAAACATGCCGGTGCCCGCCGTGGCCCACCTGCACGACGGGCATTTTGTCGCGGTGCTGGCGGTGGAACACGGTAGGTGCCGGATCTTCGATCCTGGCCTGAAGGCGGAGCGCCAACTGCTGGAGACCGAGTTCGCCGAGGTGGCCTCGGGTCATTTCTTGGCCTTGGCGGGAGCCCGGCTGCCGGGCACGACCGACCTGACCCCGGCCCAGGCACAAGCGGTTCGGGGCCGCACTTCTTCCTGCCCGCCGAATGACGACGAGGACGGCGGCAGCTCGGGCGGTCCCTGCGAGCCGGACGAGGGCATCACTTCGGCAGATCACGCTGCCGGGACCAAACCTCCGGCCTGTCCGGTCGAACCCTGCCGGGCCCCGGGCATGGCCGCGTGGAGTGTGACGGAACCCTACGTGAACTTGTGGCTGACCGATGTGCCGCTGCGCTACCAGCCGACCAAAGGGCCCCGGATTGCGCCCCGGGTGGTTTACAAGCAGCGGGCCGAAAACGGACCGGCCGGCCTGAGCGGCACCTGGATGCTGGGTTGGTTTTCACGGGGCACGGTGGAGCTGCAACCCCAGCCGCTGCCCGGAGATTATTCCAATCCCGAAAATTGGAGCAGCTTCACGGTGACCATGCCGTCGGGAGCCCGCCGGACGTTCACGTTCGAGGAAAGCTGGTCGAGATACGAAGCGAGCTGTGCCTGCTGGACGCACGGTTATGGCTCCACTTCGACGCAGGCGCCCGATGGTGCGTATGCCCGCAAGGAAGCGAACAACACCCTTATCGTGGGGTTGGCGGATGGCCGGGTGTTTAAGTTTGGGACGGCAGCGGGTTTCCCGGGTGTTTTCCTCCTGCAATCGATTCAGGAAAGGGGCGGCCTGAGCCTTTCCGTAACCTACGGCACGGACAATCTGCCCACCCACATCACCGACGCGGATAATCGCACGACAGCCCTGACTTACACCACGGTTGGCGGCAAGAAGCTCCTCTACCGGGTGACGACGCCGGACACCTACTACTGTGAGTTCGGCTATGGGCTGTTCGGGCCATCCAACACCCCGCTGCTCACCAGCATCCGGGACGCGGTGGGCATCGTCAGTGCCATCGGCTACGTGGCGCAGGGCGGGAACTATCTGCCCCAGACGCTGACCACCCCCTACGGCACCACGACCTTCGAGCTGTCGGAAAACCAGGGAATCTTCAACCGGTTGGTCAAGGTCACGCTCCCCAATGGCGACCGGCAACTCGTCGCGTCTTCGGACTACGGAGGCTGGGACGCGGCAACGGAACAGTCGATTCCTCCCTGGGGATTCTTGGCGGAGCAGTTGCCGGCAGGCGCGCCCGACCCGAATACCGGCGAGCCCGCAACCGGGACCGGAACCATCCAGGTGGCCGGGCGCGCCTACAACAATACGTTCCGATGGGAGGAATCCGCGCTTGCCCGCATCGCGACCACCGTCGGGATGGACTACTCCCTATGGCGTTGGCGGGAATTGAAGCGAGCGGAGATCCGTCATTGGTTGAACGTCCTCAACCAATCGACCCTCCTCCACGCCAACTCGGTGCTGAACCACCGGCAGGAGCCTTCGCCCGCGGAGGACGCCAATGGTGAACCCATTGAAGGCGGGATTACCTTCTACGACTATGCGGGCAAGCCTGCCGTCAACTACCCGGGAACCAGAATTTGGCCCTCCGTGACCCTGCAACGCCTGCCCGGCCTGAACGAAAGCACCTGGCGTTACGAGGAACGCAACGACGACGGCTGGCTGCTGAAACGCAAGTCCACCTACACCCTGGCCAACGGCACCCTGGGCGTCCGGGTGGATGCCACGTTCGAATACGATTCCTTTGGGAATGTGCTCCGGGAAAAGGACGCCGCCGGCCTGCTCCGCCGGGAATATCAGTGGAACACCTACCGCCGCCGCACCTTGCAGCGCGACTACCATGTGCCCGCCGCCAATTCCTCCAACCCGGCCCACTACTACGAGACCACCTTCCAATACGATGCCACCAC
>JBIIUN010000074.1:0-13807 GCA_044339945.1 Kapaibacterium sp. (SeqCode) | reverse complement strand
AAGATCCGAAGTGTTTCCGATGGTTATAGCCATAAACGACACTATCGATTCGAGGTTTGTGTCTGGGCTTCCGGGCCAATTGTTGGGTTCGTCCGCGAACCAGTTTTCGAAGGTGCTGGAAAATGCCCCGTCCCCATTCAACCAAGTCCAGCCCCCACCGGGTTCCGGGGAGCCGTCTGGCTGGTAGCCGCCGAAAATCGGCCCATCAGCTTGAGTGGTATCAGATTCCTGATAGTAGTTGATTGACCAAAATTCTGAACTGTCGATGAGATTGAAGACAAACGTGTTCTCCGCAGAACTGGTCAGCGTCGCGAGATAGCCACCACGAGTTTCTGCCGCAACTTTGGCAACCTCCCAAGAAATGCCGGCCTCCACCCGAACGGGCTCATACCAGTGTCCGTTGCCGCCCACGAGCGGATCCCAGTAGATGGGCGCAGCCCAAGCCGCAGAGCAAATGGAAGCGAAGACCGGGAGAATCGACAGTCTACCGTCGAAGCGGTGAATTTTCATGAGGTGAGATTTGCAGATTAAACGGACTTACCATTGAAGGCCGGAAGTTCGTGCCGTCCGAAGTTCCGTTTCGTCGTAAAAATGTTCTACCCCTTGGGCCGCAAGGCACTGCGCTTGACACCCGTGCGGGTGATCGGGGTCCAATCGGAGATGCAGCGTCCCTCGCCTGCCCTGATGCCCTTGTGGTTGCTCGCGTTGCTGATGCCCGTGGGACTGGTGCCGATAGGCTGCTCGGATCGGCGCGATGAGCCGTGGGCCGTAGCGAGGCAGGAACCTGCCACCCCGGTCAGCCGCCCGCCGAAACTTCCCGCGCGCCCGGCGAACTCCAAGGCCCGCAAGTTTCGCCCCAGCCAGGTGGGCAAAACGATCGAGACGGTCGAGGGGGAAACCACCAACGGGCGTTTCGGCCACACAGTTTCCGGGGCTGGCGACGTCAATGGCGATGGCTTCGCCGATATCCTGGTCGGCGCCTTCGGGGCCGGAAATCAGGCCGCCGGAGAAGTCACCCTCTACTACGGATCCAGCAGCGGGATTGGCAAAAGGCCAGGCTGGCGTTTCACCTGTCCGGTGCCCGCCGCGGAGTTTGGCCATCAGGTCGAGGGCGTTGGCGATGTCAACCACGATGGCCTCGACGATTTCGTCGTGGGCGCCACCTACTACTCCGCCCCCGGCCATCCTGGGCGCACGGGCGGGGCATTTCTGTTCCTCGGTCGCACGAACGGGCCCCAGCTGACGCCGGATTGGCAGATGGTCGGTGAAGAGCCCAACAGCAGCACCGGGTTTGCCGTTGCCGCGGCGGGAGACGTCAACGGAGATGGTTTTGCCGACGTGCTCGTCGGTGCCTGGAACGAGTCCGACCCCGATCGCCACGAACCGGCGCGCGGCCGGGTGGCGCTCTATCTGGGCGGTCCCGCCGGTCTGGGGAAAACGCCGCAGTGGACGCCCCATGGCGAGCGGGTGGGCAGCCGTTACGGCTACACGCTCCATGGCATTGGCGACGTGAACGGCGACGGCTTCGACGACGTGGCGGTCGGCAGCTGGGGCTACGAGGCCGAACAGCTCAATGCCGGGCGGGTTTACGTGTATTACGGCGGGCCGACCGGCCCCACGGAACTGCCCGACTGGACGGTGACCGGTGGCGTGCATGACGCCCTGATGGGCAACTCCGTCTTCGGGGCCGGCGATGTCAACGGGGACGGCTATGGTGATTTGCTCGTCGCCGCCAACGCGACCAGCCATCCGGAAACCGGTGAGGGACTGGTGCTGGTGTTCCACGGTGGTCCGCAGGGACTGGCGATGGAGCCGGCCTGGACGTTCGAATCGAACCGCGAAACCTTCTTCGTCGGACACAGCGTGGCCACGGCCGGCGACCTCAACGGCGACGGTTTCGACGATGTGGTTATCTCCGCCTTCAACGGACGGCAGGACCAGGTGGATGAGGGGGTGGCGTTCGTGTTTCATGGCTCCTCCCGGGGCCTCCCGCGATCGCCCAATTGGACCTTCTGCGGCGGACAGGCGCGCGGTGGGTATGGCTCCACCGTGCGTCCCGCCGGGGACGTGGATGGCGACGGCTACGATGATCTGGTGGTCGGCCACACCTACTATTCGGGACTGATCCCGCGACAGGGACGGGCGTGGCTGCACTACGGTTCCGCGGCCGGCCTCGCCTACAGCAGCGGTTGGCACCGGGGCGTGGAGGCGGCCGGTTTCACCTACCGGAGCATGACGGTTCCGTGGCCGGACCGGGGTTGGGTTCTCCTCGCGGGAGTTGGCACCTGCGCCGCGTTCATCTGGGCGACCCGGCTTTATTACCGGCGACGGGAGCGCCGGGTATTGGCCCTCCAGGCCGCACGGGAAAGCGCCCAACGGGAGGAACGCCAACGCCTCGCCCAGGATCTGCATGACCAATTGGGGGCGGAGCTGACCGAGCTGGTGCTGGCCGGAGCCAACGTCCGCCAGATGCTGCCACACGCCACGCCGGCGGCCGCCAAACTGGGGCAGATAGAAAGCACCGCCGTCCGGCTGGTGGAAAGCCTGGCGGAGATTGTGTGGCTCACGAAGCCCACCAACGACACCCTGCCTCACCTCGCGGGCTACCTGGGAGACATGGCTGCTTCCATGCTGGAAAAAGCGGGCTTGGCCTGCGTCCTCGACATTCCCCCGGAATTGCCGGAGTGGCCCGTCCACTACGACCTCCGGCACGACCTCGTGCTCTCGGTCAAGGAAGCGCTGCATAACGCAATCAAGCACGCGGACGGAACGGTGGTCACCTTTTCTGCCCGCTGTTCCGCCTCCAATCTGACCTTGGAAGTCCGGGACAACGGCAAAGGTTTTGACCTGCCGGTCGGCGGGTCACCAGGGAACGGCTTGGACAACCTCAGGGCTCGCCTGCACAAGCATGGCGGCACTGCCCGCGTGGAATCGGTTTCCCCGGGCACCGTGGTCCGGCTGTCGGTTCCCGTTTCCACCCGTTGATTTTGACCAGACATGGATTCAATCCCCATTCGCGTCGCCGTGGTCGAGGATCACACCGACATTCGCCGCGACTTGGTGGCGCTCCTTGAGGCGGATCCGGGACTTTCGCCGGCAGGCATTGTCGCCACGGCGGAGGAGGCCCTCGCCGCGCTGCCTGCGTCGCGTCCGGACGTCGTGCTCATGGACATTGGTCTGCCCGGCATGTCGGGGGTGGAGGCCATGCGCCAGCTGCGGCCCCTGCTTCCCGCCGCCAACTTCATGATGCTGACCGCTTTTGCCGACCACACCCAAGTCTTCGCTGCCTTGCAGGCGGGCGCGACGGGTTATCTGGTGAAGGGGTCGCCCTGGGAACGGGTAGCCGAGGCGATCCGGGAGTTGCATGCCGGTGGTTCGCCCATGTCGAGCTCCATCGCCCGGGCCGTCATTCGGGCCATGTTCTCGCCGTCAGGGGAGCGGCCGGAGTCCGAGCGCCTCTCCTTGCGGGAGGAAGAAGTGCTCCGGGCCCTGTCGAGTGGGAAGCGCTACAAGGAGATCGCGGCCGACCTTGGCCTGAGCGTGCATACCGTGCGCACCCACATCCACCGGATCTACGAGAAGCTTCAGGTCAGCAACAAGGCGGAGGCGGCCAGCGCCTTCCATCGGAAACATCAATTGAAGGCCCAGTGATCGGGCCTCGCGCGCGCTCCTCCCAGCCATCTTGAGCTCGCTGACCGCCATTGCGCATCACCTCCCCCAAAGCCAGCCGGTCTTGGGCGGCACGTTTCGTGTTTTGTCGGGTTCAACCAGACCACTCTCAGCGGATTCCCTGGCAACGTTCGCCTATGGGGCGCGACGGGCCGTCACCCCGTTCCGCTGCCCGCGGTTGCCGGGCGTTAGTCTGTTCCATAGCCTTGCGCGATGAAGCTATTGTCATGGGCCCTCGTGCTCGGGGTTGCCGGAGCGGTTCACGCGTTGGATTGGCCGGAATTTCGCGGGCCGACGGGGCAGGGGCATTCCCCGGCCGGGCGGGTGCCGGTGCGCTGGAGCGCGACGGAAAACGTGGCTTGGCAGGTGCCGGTGCCGGGCGCCGGGTGGTCCTCGCCGGTGTTGGTGGCGGGCCGCCTGTATCTCACGACGGCGCTTTCGGCGGGCGACGAGGCGAATCTGTCCCTCCGGGTCCTCTGTCTCGACGCGACGGATGGCAAGGTCCGCTGGGACACCGAGGTCTTCACCCCGGCCCGTCCGGGGAGCCGGCACGACAAGAACGGGTTCGCCAGCCCGACGCCGATCGCGCGCGACGGCCGGCTTTACGTCCACTTTGGGCACCTGGGCACCGCGTGCCTGGATTTGGCCGGGCAGGTTCTCTGGCGGCAGGCAGACCTGGGTTATTCGCCGGTTCACGGCAATGGTGGTTCGCCCGCGCTGGTCGGTGACCGGCTGTTCTTCAGTTGCGACGGGGCGGAAAATCCCTTCGTGGTCGCCTTGGACGCGAAGTCCGGGAAGAAGCTGTGGCAGACCGTTCGCGACACGCCGGCGAAGCGGAAGTTCTCGTTCAGCACGCCACTGGCCATCGAGGTGGACGGCCGGCCGCAGGTGATCAGCCCGGGCAGCGGCGCGGTGTGCGCCTACGATCCCGCCGACGGCCGCGAGCTGTGGCGCGCGCGTTACGGCGAGGGCTATTCGGTGATCACGCGGCCGGTGTTCGGCCACGGCCTGCTGTTTGTGAGCAGCAGCTACGACCGGCCGGTGGTGTATGCGGTGCGGCCGGCCGGGGCGCAGGGCGACGTGACTGATTCGCACGTGGCCTGGACGCACGCGAAGGGCGCGCCCAACACGCCGTCCACGATCCTGGTCGGCGATGAGCTTTACTTCGTGTCGGACGCCGGGATCGCGACCGCGGTGGAGGCGAAGACGGGGAAGGTCCGCTGGTCAGAACGGCTGGGCGGAGATTTCTCGGCGTCGCCGGTGTTCGCCGACGGCCGGCTGTATTTCCAGAACGAGACCGGCACCGGCTACGTGGTGAAGCCGGGCCAGACCTACGAGTTGCTGGCGAAGAACGACCTCGGCGAACGCACGCTGGCCAGCTACGCGGTGGACGACGGCGCGCTGTTCATCCGCGGGGAAAAGCACCTGTTCCGGATCGGGAAGCCGTGAGGTTGGGCGAGGGGAATTTGGAAGGCCGGAAAGCAGGAGCCGGCCATTCCCAATTCCTGCTTTCCTGCCTTCCAGATTCAGCATTTAGCGCGTCTCACCGGCGTTCGTTGTGCGTCGGCGTCGCGTATTTGGATTCGGCAAACGCATCGGCGTGGCGAAGCAGCTCGGCGGACGGTTCAAGCGTGGTCCAAGTCTGGTCGTCCACCTGGGTCATGGCTGATTCCCACTCGGCGCGGTTTGAACCGGGTGGGAGCGGTTGCACGCTACCTTGGATCAGTAACCCCAACTTGTTCCGCCGCTGGGCGGCTCCGCCGAGCTTGCGTCCTTGGTAAATCAGGTCGCCCTGTTCCCAGCCGCCGCCGAAGCAACGTCCGGGGCCGGTGTGGTCGCAGCAGCCGGCCAGCGAGGTCTCGGTTCCCAGGCGGGCAAACGCGTCGCGAAGCCACGCGTGCATGCGCTGGTAGCTGGCCTTCGCGCTCAGCGCATACCACTCGTGGTCGGGCGGGACGATGACCGCGTAGGTCCAGTCCGCGTCGTGCGGCACCAGGCCGCCGCCGGTGGGCCGACGGATCAGCGGGCGCAGCGGGGTGGCGGCGGCGATCTCCGCGTGGCGTTGAAAATAGCCGAAGGTCGCGGCGGGTTCGGTCCAGCCGTAAAGGCGCAGCACCGGCCGGCCCAGCAGGGCGGCGTGCTCCAGCAGGGCTTCGTCCCACGCCATGTTCAGGGCGGGGGTGGTGGGGCCGGAATTCAGCAGCAACCAAGCGTCAGGCACGGCGGGACGTTCGGGGCTGGCGCGGCCGAGGCAAGCTGGGCGCACCCGCGCGGGGGATTGCATCGGTGGCGGCGGCATGCGACCAATCGCGGACTCGTTATGCGATTGTTGAGCTGTCTGAGCGTCGTGTTGGCCGTGCTGTGCTGGACCGGTTGCAAACCGTCCGGTCCGCCCGTGGAAGCGCAGTGGCGGTTTGTTGGCGGGAACACCCTCCAGCAGCAGACCAACGCGCCGGTGCTGCGGGACATTCTCACGGTCAAGGAAGCCGCGCCGCTGTATGGCCTGCTGGTCACCAACGTCGCGGAACAGCTCTGGTTCCTGACCACCGGCGAAACCAACATTCCCGCCTCGGCCGTGCCGCATGGTGCGGTGATCGTGGACACGGTCCTGAGCAAGCTGTCGCTCGGCCAGGCGTATCGTGGAAGCGGTGGCCGGCGTGACTGGGCGGTGGCGATTCCTGCGGACGCCGCGACCGACGCCCTGAAGGTGGCCTGGGCGAAGTTCTTCGCCGCGGCCAATCCGGCGGCGGTGCCGGAAGTCGCGGTCTCCGGCCCTTGGCTGGTGGCGGTTTCCGATTCCAAGCGGGTCACACCGGCGGCGGTTCTCGGGCAGTTGGCCAAGATCCCGGCCGAAGCCGGGGACGGACTGCGGCTGGAGCTCAATCCCGAGCGTGGACCCGGGGTTGCGCTGGTCGCGCAGCTCAAGGACGGCGTCGTGCGGATGAATGCCAAGCTGAAGTTCACCGGGGGCGAGGCGTTTCCGGCGAGCCTGCCCGCGTGGCAGGTGCCCCGGCTGGTGCGTGATCCGTTGGTGCAGTTCGCGGCCGTGCGTTGGCCGGCGCCCTTGCTGGAGCGGTTGCCGGGCCTGAAGATGATCACCGGCGATTCGCGGCCCAGCCAGTTCTTTATCTGGGGCAATCCGTCTTCGCCGACGGTGCCCGAGGTGCGGGTGTATGGCGCCTTCGTGGGGCTTGACCCGCAGAAGCGCTTCCAGGAGATCGTCAACGCCTTGGAACCGGTCTTCAACGTGGCCGAGTCCAATTCGGTTTATGAGGGCAGCATCAAGGTTGAGCCGACGTTGCCGCGCATTTCGCTCAATGGTTTTCCGCTGCTCACGCCGCCCACTGTGCTGGTGATCACCAACGACGTCGCTCCTTACCTGTTGGTGGGGGCGGCCCGCCCGGTGCTCAGCTCCAACCGCCCTCCCGCAGAGCTGCTCCAGCAGGTCGAGCGTCCGGGGGTGGTCTATTACCAGTGGGAGATCACCGGGGAGACCCTCCGGAACCTGACGGCATTGGATCAAGTCCGGGACATGCTGACCCGGCAGCGGGCGTTCATCCGGTCAGGCGTCTTGCGGTGGGTCCAGGCGGTGGCCGCGTTGACCGAGCTGAATTCGGTGACCGAAGCCAGCATCACCGGGGACCGGGAGGTCACCGTGACCCGGAAGGCTCCGGTCGGGCTCACGGCCTTGGAGCTGGTGGCCGTTGCCCGTTGGCTGGGGGAAGATGCGCCGTTGGATCGTTCACGCCGAACCGGGCCGCCTGCTCCGGCTCCGCGCAACCGCTGACATCATGCTGAAACTTGGGGTCAACATCGATCACGTGGCGACGCTAAGGCAGGCGCGCTACCGGACTAATTCGGATCCGCGGCGCCCGGTGGAGCCGGACCCGGTGGAGGCGGCGCTGGCCTGCGAACGGGCGGGTTGCCACGGGATCACCGCGCACCTGCGCGAAGACCGCCGGCACATCATCGACCGCGACGTGTTTCGCCTGCGCGAAGCGATCAAGACCCGGCTCAATTTCGAATTGGGAAACACCCCGGAGATCGTGGAGATCGCCCTGCAAGTTCGGCCGGACATTGTATGCCTGGTTCCGGAACACCGGCAGGAGGTCACCACCGAGGGCGGCTTGGATGTGGTCGCGGGTGAAGCGGCGCTGCGCGAGACAACCCGACGAATGAAGGACGCCGGCATCCAGGTCAGCCTGTTCATCGATCCCGACCTGGCCCAGGTGCAGGCGGCTGCGCGGGTGGGCGCCCAGTTTGTGGAACTACACACGGGCCGGTATGCCGACCATTTCCACCTGAAGCGGGAACGGAACGAGGAGCTGGAGCGCTTGGTGGCCGCAGCCAAGGGAGCCCGGGAAGCTGGAATTCGCGTCAACGCCGGCCACGGCCTCACCGTCGAGAACCTGCCGCTCATGCACGTTGTGCCGCACCTCGAGGAGTTGAACATTGGGCACAGCATCATCAGCCGGTCGGTGTTCGTCGGCCTTGAGACCGCCGTCCGCGAAATGCTCGCCGTGATGGCCGGTTATCCGGCCGAATAGGCCGGGTGGACGCATGATCGTCGGCGTGGGCATTGATCTGGTGGAAGTCAGTCGTATCAGCGATTCGATGGATCGTTTCGGGGAGCGGTTCTTGGCCCGCATCCTTACTCCGGCGGAAGCAGCCTATTGCGCGGCTCACCCGGAGCCGGCCATCCACGTGGCGGCCCGTTTTGCCGCGAAGGAGGCCGTGGGCAAGGCGTTCGGGACGGGCATTGGGTTGGAGCTTGCCTGGCACGATGCCGAAGTGATGCGTAACCCGGCGGGCAAACCTGAGGTGCGCCTCCACGGCAAGGGGGCGGAGATGGCCTCAGCCTTGGGAATTGACCGCATCCACCTTAGCCTGACTCACACGGCGGCTACCGCGGCCGCCGTGGTGATCTTGGAATGCAGGGAAAAAAATTAGGCCGCAGGTCCCCAAGGAGTGGGGGAGCCAGGACCTGCGGCCACGCTGGGTTTTATCCCAGCGTTCGGGGAAATCTACACTGCTGGCTCTACTAGGAGGGCTCGGAGCTCGTCAGTTTCCTGACTTGGTTCCCGAACCGCCTCGAATTGCTCGATCCGATTGCGCAATTTTGCAAGCGCTATGTTTTGAAGTTGGCGGATTCGCTCACGGGTGACGCCGAACTGTTTTCCGATTTCATCCAGCGTTTTCTCCTTCTGCCCGTCGAGGCCGAAGCGCCGCCGCAGGATCGTGAGCTCGCGATCATCCAGTATGCCGAGAAAGTTCCGAACCATGTGATGGGTGGTTTCGTGTTCAAGCGACTCGTAGGGATTCGGTGCGGCCACGTCGGCCACGACGTCACCCAACCGGCTGGAGTCTTCATCGGACAATGGCTCATCGAGTGAAGCGGTTTTCAGCGCCGCCGCCTGCCAGAGGCGAACCTTCTTCGGCGTAACCCGCAGTTCCTCAGCGAGTTCCTCCACTTCGGGTTCGCGGCCAAATTCTTCGTGCAGCCGGGCCGCGGCCTTCTTCATCCGGCTGATCTTGTCCACCAGGTGGACGGGCAGGCGGATCATCTTGGATTGGTTGGCGAGCGCGCGCTTGATGGACTGCTTGATCCACCAGGAAGCGTAGGTGGACAGCTTGCCGCCCTTCGCCGGGTCGAAACGTTCCACGCCCTTCATCAGGCCAATGTTGCCTTCGTTGATCAGGTCCAGCAGCGGCAGGCCGAAGCCGTCGTAGTCACGGGCTATTTTGACGACGAGACGGAGGTTGGCCCGGATCATGTGTTCGCGGGCATCCAAGTCGCCGCGCTTGATGCGGGCCGCCAATTCGATCTCCTCCTCAACCGACAGCAGGGGAACCTCGACTGCATCCCGCATGTAGAGGGACAACGCACTGCCGCCCTCATTGTAGACGGAAGGAGCGCGGACGGCGTTGCGCTGCGGCGCTGGGATCGAGGGCGCCGGTTGAGGTGCCGGGCAATCGACAGCCGCGACAACTGCTTCCAGCGAACGCGAAGTGGCTTGGGTGCGGGATTGACGATTACCGAGGGCTCGGGGCCGTTGAAGCGTGCTGCGGATGGATTTGGCGAGGCGTTTCATTGGAAGAAGAAGTTTTGAGGAGTCACCGGCTCACCGACGGGCATGTCTATCGTCTGTCTAACTTCATGTGTCAATATATTGTCTATGTTTTGTTGTGCTTTTGTTCTTGCTGAACTTGTCCTTTGCCCCAGCTTATGACCCAGCGCAGACGGGTTGTCTGCGAGTGCGCTTGAACTTTGTCTAACGTTTGTTCGCAATGTCTACGGTCCGTCATCCCATCAAAATCGTGGCCCAACGCACGGGGCTGAGCCCGCATCTGATTCGGGTGTGGGAGAAACGCTACGCCACCATCCAGCCGGAGCGTTCCGGCGGGAACCAACGGCTCTACAGTGATTCGGACATTGAACGGCTGCTCCTCCTGAAGGTGGTGGTGGATGCCGGGCACTCCATCGGCACGGTGGCATCCCTGACCCTGGATCAATTGCGCTCCCTGGCCACATCCGTGGGCAAGCCGCCGCTCATTGTCACCCAGCTTTCGGGTGCCCGCCCGCCCGCGTTTTCGCCCCCGCCAAAACCGCCGGAAACGTTCCTGGAGTCGGCATTTGCGGCGGCGAGCGCGTTGGACACCGTGACCTTGGAGCGGGTGCTCGACGAGGCATCCATTGCCTTGGGGCAAGTCGCCCTGCTGGGGCAGGTGATTGCCCCCTTGGTTCACCGGATTGGCGAGGCATGGCGCGTGGGGGACTTGAAGGTTGCTCACGAGCACCACGCGACGGCGGTGATCCGGACCTTTCTCGGGCATTCGTCGCGGGCGTTGGCCATTCACCCGGCCGCCCCGGCGTTGCTGGTCACCACCCCCGCCGGCCAACTGCATGAGCTGGGCGCAGTGATGGTGGCGGCCTGCGCGTCCGCCCACGGCTGGCGGGTGGTTTACCTCGGCCCCTCTTTGCCCGCGGACGAGATAGTCGGCGCGGCCCGACAGAGTGGCGTCCGGGCGGTCGCGTTGAGTTTGGTCCATCCGGAAGACGATCCGGGCATCCCGGAAGAACTCGCCCGCCTGCGCCGGTTGCTGCCCCACGAAGTCGCGATCTTGGCCGGTGGCCGGGCCTGCGGATCCTACCGCCGCGCGTTGGAGGGGATCGGGGCCACGCAATGCGGCAGCTTGGACTCATTCGCCTTGGCGCTTGATCAGTTGCGCCAAGGCCGGAACTGAGCTGCCAGCGACGGCCAATCCGGGCCAAACGGTGACCGGCAATGCTGCTGGCATCTCCCGGCCAAACGTCGTATCCAGCGGGGCATGTCCTCGCACCAAATAGGTTGTTTGCCTCGCCGGAAACGCGGGTGCCGTCGGGACCGCTCGTTCCGAGATTTCCCGAGGTCCCAAGCGTCCGTGCAATGACCGCACCCGCGACCATCCTGGTTGTCGACGACATACCCGCGAATCTTGGGTTGCTCTTCGACGCGTTGACCCAGGCGGGGCATCGCGTGCTGGTGGCGGAATCCGGCGAAAGTGCGCTGGACCAGCTGCAGCACGAGACGCCGGACCTCGTCCTGCTGGATTACATGCTTCCCGGCATGGACGGCATGGCGGTGTGCCGGCGAATCAAGGCCAAGCCGGAATGCTCGGATTTGCCGATCATCTTCCTCACCGCGGTCAACGAGCTGGAAGAAAAAGTCCGCGCCCTCGATGCGGGCGCCGTCGATTACGTCACCAAGCCGATCCAGACGCCGGAGGTGCTGGCCCGCGTGCGCACCCACCTGCGGATCGCCCGGTTACAACGCGAGCTGGCCGATGAGCTGGAAATGCGGCGTGAGGCCGAGGAACAGCTCCGGGATTCCTTGGACCGGGCCCTCATGGTGGTGAGTCCGGAGGGGCGGATCCTCTTTGCCACCCGGCTTGCGCAGACCTTGCTGACCCGGAGTTTCCCCGAGATTGCCCCGGGAAACCTGCCCGCCGAGTTGCGCTCCCTGTCCCACGCATCCGCCCCGACTTCGGGCGAGGTGGCGCCCGGCTTGAATGCCCGTCCGCTGACGGGGCGCCCCGGCGAACCGTTGGTTATCGAGCTGGAGGCGCAATTGGTCCGTGGTCCGAATGTGCTGCTGGAACTGGGGCTCACCCCGCGCGAGGCGGAAGTCCTTTTCTGGCTCAGCGAAGGCAAAACCAACGCGGAGATCGGGCTCGTCCTGAACTCGGCCCGGCGCACGGTGGAGAAGCACGTGGAGCACATCCTCGAAAAACTGAACGTCGAGAACCGTTCCGCGGCCATCCGCCTGGCGCTGGCGGTGCTCCGGGGCGGGAGCGGTTCCTAGAGCTCATGCCCAAAAACTGAGATCAGATCAGTGGGCCGTGCTGGGTCGGGCGGTGATATGCGTCGTATTCCTGACCATCGTGAAGTTCTACCACCAAGTGAAGCAGTGGCAGTCCGGCGACGCGAAACTTCCTGGGGCTCTCGAAATGTCACTACTGCTGGGCAATTGGGTGTTTGCGGTTCCTGTGTTGTCGGTTGTCCTAGCGCTGGGATTTGGATTCTCCAGAGCGGCGAACCGTTTCATTGCAGGGTGGCTACCGTAGCGCGGAATGCTCTGGTTTGCTTGGGTAATTCTGTGTTGGGAGCTCCAGGCGGTTCCTGGCCGCTGAATTCACACTGGCGTCGCAACGAGCAAGCGGAAGTCCGTTGCAGCGTTGTCCGACTTCATTTAGCGCCCCGCGCCTTGCCCAAGTGCCGGTCGGCGAAATCCAGCCACTGGTCCCAGTCGTAGTCGGTCACGTCGTGGGCGCCGGCGCGCAGGTGGTAGCCGATGGTGGAATGAATGGGCTGGTGCATCGCCGGCCACTCCGTGGCGGCGAGTCCGTCGGTGCCCAGCAGGCGGTAGACCGGGGCGGCGCCGAGCGCGCCCAGGAATTCGCCGCGGGGATCGGCCCAGCGGTCCTCGATGGCGCTGGCCACATAGACCGGGCGTGGGGCAATCAGGGCGATGAGTTCGTGCTGGTCCACGGGCAGCGCGGGCACGTTGGTGTCGTAGCGTTTGAAGTTGCCGTTGAACCAATGCGGGAACGACGTGTTGATGCGCCGGACGTTTTCCCCGAAATCGCGGCGCGCCAGGGCGGCGCCGCCTTCGCCTGAGTTGTTGGAGATGACGAGGGCGATGCGGTCATCTTGGGCTCCGGCCCACAGCGACGTCTTCCCGAGGCGCGAGTGCCCGGTCAACACGATGCGGTCCGCGTCCACGCCGGCGTCCGTTTCCAGGTAGTCCACCACGCGGCTCAAGCCCCACGCCCAGGCTCCGATTGCGCCCCACGCATCCGGGGTAAGCGTTTGGATGGGTTCCCGGGCAGGCGCGGCGGTGCGGCCACCGTTCACGGGAAACACGGAACGCACGCCGCTGCGCCAACCTTCGGGATGATCCGGTTCCATATCCCCGTAATAGACAGTCGCAAACCCATAGCCACGACGGAGCAGCTTCTCGACGTTCCAGCGGCTGGCCTGGCAGCCACGGGATGCTTCCGTAGCGCGGTTGTTGGCGATGCCGGCCTCCTTGTGGTCGCGCATCCACGCGGTCGGCAGCGTGATACCCGGATCGGGATGCACGCACTGGTTCCCCTGGAAGTTCAGGCCGAGAAACATCGGCACCGGGCCGCGGGCGGCGTTGGGCAGGTAAAGCAGCACGTGGATTGTCGGACCGCCGGTTTTGCCGGTCAGCCGGATGTCCACTTCCTTGCGGGTCGCGAGGCCGCCCAGCGCATTCGGTTCGGACCCGGTCACGGCAAACGTCTGCCCACGCGGCCGTCCGGGACTGCGGCCGTAAACTTCGCTCTCAAATAGCCGCAGCAGTTCGCGCCGCCGCTTGAGCCACATCCGCTGGGTGGTAACCGGTCGGCCGTTCGAGAACTTCAGCGGGTCCGGCAGCGGATGGTTGCCGACCTTGGTTTCGTCGTAGTTGATCGGGATGGCGTCGGCGCCCCGCAACGGAGCAGGGGAGCCGAGCAGCAGGGCGGCGGATAACAGGCACAGCGGAATCTTCATGGCGCGCAAAGGAGCGAGATGGGTAAGCGAGGGAACCACGCCATGTTGCCCCGGGCGGTGGGGTGATGCAATTCGCCGGTG
>JBIIUN010000440.1:0-4146 GCA_044339945.1 Kapaibacterium sp. (SeqCode) | reverse complement strand
CGGTCCGTGCGCTGTTTGTGGCCACCGGCCACGACCCGATCGCGCCGCCCGACGCCGTGAAACGCCTCCACGCCGCTGCCCCGCCCGGCAGCGCCTACGAACACCTCGCCACCGGCATCCATGAGACGGCGCCATTCCAGTTTGGCGACCTGTTGCCGTCGGTCCGCGCGTGGCTCAACGCACCGGTCGCGCCTCCCTGAGCAGCCTCAGCCGGGCCGACGAGGCTCCGGCTCGAAAGCCCACCCCGGAATTCCTCTGGCCGCGATGCCCCGGTGGCGGATTGTCGACGCCGTCATGCGTTACCTCATCCGCGAAAAGCTCCTCTCCTTCGGCGATGACTTCTGGATTCAGGACGACTCGGGCAACAATGCCTACCTGGTCGATGGTCGCGCCTTCTCCCTCCTGCGGGAAAAGCTCGTGCTCAAGGATGCCGCCGGGAACGAACTCGGCTTCCTCCGTGAGAAGTTCGTTTCCCTCCGCAAGGCCTACGAAATCCATGTCGGCGGCCAGCATGTGGCCACCGTGCGCAAGGACCTGTTCAACGTCTTCCGCTGCCGGTTCACCGTGGATGTCCCGGGCCCGGACGACTACGAGGCGCAGGGCAGCTTCCTCGACCACGAATACACGTTCCGTCGCCACGGCCGCATGGTCGCCAGCGTGTCCAAGAAGTGGTTCTCGTTCCGGGACACCTACGCCGTGGAAATCGCCGACGGCGAGGACGCGGTCCTCCTGCTCGCCAGCGCCGTGGTCATCGATCAGATGTGCCACGATCAGGACGGCGGCGAAGGCGGCCACTGAAACCAATCTGAAGAGCGAAGACGCGAAGGCGCGAAGCGAAGCAGGGAGAATCTGGAAGGCAGGAAAACAGGAAGGAAGCGCTCAATTTGAACTGCGGAGCCATGGCTCCGTTTTGGCTTCGCCATCGCCGCGAGCTCCGCTCGGAAGACTTCCGGCCGAACAACCAAAGCGACATCCTGCCGGCGCAGTCCAAGATCGTGCCCCCGCCGGCCGGTCCCCATTCCTGCCTTCCTGCTTTCCAAATTCGCTGTCTCCTTCGCTTCTTCGCTGTTCCTCCCGCCCGGAAAATCCCGTTGCCTGCCCGGCCGGCTTCCGGCTTCACTCCCGTCGTGATTTCCGCCGCGGTCAACACAACGACTACCGCCTAGCGTCCGCAGCCCGTTGCTGCCGGACGCCCCACGCCTCGCACCCCAATCCGGTCCGAGGCGTTTTTGTTTCCCGATCAAACGAACAGCGAAGACGCGAAGATGCGAAGTGAAGCAGAGAAAATCTGGAACGCAGGAAAACAGGAAAGACCCCGTCTTCTTCCTGCTTTCCTGCCTTCCAAATTCATCGCCCCCGCGTCCTTCGCTCCTTCGCGTCTTCGCTGTTAACTCCCTTTCCCATGAACGACGAATCCCAGCCGCAGCCCGCTAACTTCGAGGCCGCCAAGTCCGACGTGCAGCGCAAGTCGCTCGACCAGCGCGAGCAGATGAACGAACTGATGCGCCTCCGCCATTCCTGCGCGCACATCCTCGCCACCGCCGTCCTGCGCCTCTGGCCCGACGCCCTGCTCGACATCGGCCCGCCCACCGACGAGGGCTTCTACTACGACTTCGACCTGAAGCACCGCTTCACCCCCGACGACTTCCCCAAGATCGAGGAGGAGATGCGCAAGATCACCAAGGAGAACCAGGTCTTCGAGAAGAGCATCAAGACCCGCGCCGAGGCGCTGGCCTACTTCGAGGGCAAGGGCCAGAAGTTCAAGGTCGAGCGCCTCGCCGACATTCCCGAGGGCGAAGCCATCAGTTTCTTCCAGAACGGCGAGTTCGTGGACCTCTGCGCCGGGCCGCACGTCATGCGCACCGGCAACGTGAAGCCCGGCGGCATCAAGCTGCTGCGCGTCGCCAGCGCCTACTTCCGCGGCAATGAGAAGAACCCGCAGCTCCAGCGCCTCTACGGCACCGCCTTCAAGAACAAGGAGGAACTCGACAAGTGGATCCTGCAGCAGGAAGAGGCCAAGAAGCGCGACCACCGCAAGATCGGTGCGGAGATGGGCCTGTTCGCGTTCGACGCGGAATACGTCGGACCGGGCCTCGCGCTGTGGCTGCCCAAAGGCGCGGTGCTGGTCGAGGAACTGGAGAAGCTGGCCAAGGAGACCGAGTTCCTCGCCGGCTACGTGCGCGTGAAGACGCCGCACCTCGCCAAGGAGAAGATGTATAAGACGTCAGGGCACCTGCCGTATTACGCGGAGTCGATGTTCCCGCCGATGGAATTCTTCGAGACCGAGGCCGATCGCCTGCACCGCTCGCAGCTCGAACAACAGATTGCCCAGCGCCGCCGGGAACTGGAGCAACTCCTGCCGGCAGGCCGCCTCCTGACCGAGGTAAAGACCCAGGATTTCGCCCAACCTGCCCAGCCGGCGCATGACCTTGCCAAGGAATCGCAACTCACGGGCGAAATTGCCGCCTTGGAAGCCCAACGCGATCAGTTCAGCACCCGCTACTACCTCAAAGCCATGAACTGCCCGCACCACCACCGCATCTTTGCGGCGGAACCGCGCAGTTACCGCGACCTGCCGCTGCGGCTCGCCGAATACGGCACGAACTACCGCTACGAACAGTCCGGCGAACTCTTCGGCCTCATGCGCGTCCGCAGCATGAACATGAACGACGCGCACCTCTACTGCACCGCCGAGCAGTTCGCCGACGAGTTCCGCGCGGTGAACGACATGTATCTGAAATACTTCAAGATCTTCGGCATCGAGAAGTATGTGATGCGATTCAGCACGCACGACCCCGTGCGCCTCGGCCAGAAGTTCGTGAACGAGCCCGAGCTCTGGAAGCAGACCGAGGACATGGTCCGCAACGTCCTGATCGAGTCCGGCATCAACTACGTGGAGGTGCCGAACGAGGCCGCCTTCTACGGCCCGAAGATTGACGTGCAGGTGTGGAGCGCCATCGGCCGCGAGTTCACCATCGCCACGAACCAGGTGGACTTCGCCGTGCCCGCACGGTTCGGCCTCGTTTACAAGGACCGCGACAACTCACTCAAGACGCCGCTGTGCATCCACCGCGCGCCGCTGGGCACGCACGAGCGCTTCATCGGCTTCCTGATCGAGCACTACGCCGGCAATTTCCCGAGCTGGCTCGCGCCCGAGCAGGTCCGCGTGCTCACGCTCAACGACGATCCGGCACTGGTGGAATACGCCCGCGGCCTCACGCATGCCCTGCGCACGAACTTCGTCCGCGTGGAAGGCGACTACTCCGCCGACCCCGTGAAGGCCAAGATCGCCGACGCCGAGACGGCGAAGGTCCACACCATGCTGGTCGTCGGCCAGCGCGACCTCGAAGCCGGCGCCGTGAGCGTCCGCCTCCACGGCAAGGGCAACGTCGGCGCCAAGCCCAAGGACGAGGTGGTGGCGGACATCCTGGCGAGCATCAAGGAGCGACGGGCGTAAGCCGCACCGCGCCGCCGCACTACCAACCATTCCGCTGAGGGACGAACGGCACTGCGCGATGGGGCACCTGCCTGTAGCGCAGACTGGCAGTCTGCTGTGTCGCAGGTTGGCAACCTGCGAGCCGCAGCAACGGCAGACGGCCGGGTGGATTTCACCGCCAGGCGGACCACACGCCCTGCCGACTGCCAGTCGGCGACACGGCAGACAGACTGTCTGCGCTACAATTGCGGCGGCTGAGCCGTCGCGTTGGTCTGCCACCCCGGCCACGCGCTGCTCCACTTCCAGTCTTCCGGGCGGGCACAGAGCTGCGCCGCCACCGGATTTCCGCGGATGTAGCGGCGGATCCGTTCCTTTTCGGTTTCGTTGCGAATCCAGTGGTCGAACGATTCGCGCTGCCAAAAGGTTTCGACGGTGCGGCCCAGAACTAGGTTTGCCTGTCGGGCAGTGTGACGCTTCCGGCTCTTGAGGATTTCGCTCAGGGTGAAGCCCGGCAGCGGCCAGAGGATGACATGGACGTGGTTGGGCATCACCACCCAGTCGTCGAGCAGGTATTGCCGCCCGTGAGAATGCCGTAGCGCGGCCGCCACCATGTCCGCGATGTCCGGCCGGCGCAGATGGCATTCGCCAGCACCGGTGTCGAGGTGGCGCTCAATCTGGCGGCGAAGTTCTCGATGAATTTCCTCAGCCTG
>JBIIUN010000059.1:0-14751 GCA_044339945.1 Kapaibacterium sp. (SeqCode) | reverse complement strand
TACGAAAGCGGCACGCCGGTGCCGCTACGCGCCGTGCCGCAGGTGGACTGGAAGTTCGACCACTGGGAAGGCGTGCCGGCTGACGTGGCCACGAACAATCCGGTGGCCTTCGAATCGGCGGTTGGCCTGCAGCCGCGGGCGGTGTTCGTGGCCGCCGCCGGGAGCGGGCGGTTCCGGGGAGGCAAGGTGTTGGCGTGGGGTGACAACAGTTCCCTGCAATCGGCCGTGCCGGCGGATTTGGGGCCGGTGCTCAAGGTGTCGGCCGGCTGGACTCACAGCCTGGCCCTGCTCGCGGACGGGACAGTTCGGGGTTGGGGCGACAATTCCTTCCGGCAGCGCACTCCGCCCGCGGGCCTGAGCAACGTGGTGGACATTACCGCCAGTCGCGAATGGTCATTTGCGGTGACGGCGGAAGGCCGGGTCGTGTCGTGGGGCAACGGGGCACCCGACTTCAGCGCAGTCACCGATGCGGTGACCGTGGCGTCCCAGAACTATACGGCCGTTGTGCTGCGGCGTAGCGGGCAGGTCGCGGCGGCCGGAGCCGGCACCGAGGGCATGGTCCAGGCCATCACCAATGCCGTGGGCGTGGGCACAGCCATCAACGCAGCCTATGCCGTGCTGGCAGATGGAACCGTGCGGGGCTTCGGCGATTTGGGCCAGGCAGGCGACTACCTGCCTACTGTCCGCGCGGTCGCGGCGGTGACCGGTTCGGACAAGTCCACGGCGCTGCTGTTCCAGGACGGTCGTGTGGTCGTCTCGACCAATTGCTGTAGCCAAGAGGTGTCTCCGGTCGCGGCAGGATTGCGCCACGTGCGGCAAATCCAGGTGGGTGCCCTCAACCCGGAGCCGCGAATGCTGGCGGTCGATTTGACCGGAGTGCTGACGCCTTTGGGAAGGTCCGCGGAGGTGGTGCCCGCCCGGGTGCCGGGAATCGTTTCTGCCGCTGCCGGTCCCAGCCATTTCTTGGGGCTGACGACCCCGCAGGCGACCGACGTGGCGGTGCTGGAGTCGCCCGCAGAGCCGGTGCTGGCCGGTGTCGGGGAGGCCGTGGAGCTGCGGGTTTCGGTCGTGAACGCCCACGACCTGCAATGGCTGAGAAATGGCGAGGCCCTGCCCGGCCAGACGAATGTCAGCCTCCGGCTGCCGGCCGTCACGCTGGCGGAGGCGGGCTCCTACCAGCTGCTCGCGCGGAACGCGACCGAGGCCTGGCTGACGCCGCCGGTGCTGGTGGGGGTGCATGCCCGGGAAGTCGCCGGCGGCGGACAGATCGAGGTGGCGAGTCCGGCGGCGGCGATCCTCCGGTTCACGGCCAAGGCCGCGGCGGGTTTCAAGCTGGACCACTGGGAGGGCGACGTGGCGGGCAGCGCCTTGCAGCAGGTAGTGACCTTTACCGAGGCGCAGCCGGCGTGGCGGCTGAAGGCCGTGTTCGTGCCGGCCCGGGCGGTCGCGGTGACCGCCGCCGTCGAGGGAGCGGGCCTTGTTCTGGGCGGGGGAACCTACGACGAGCGGGCGCTGGTCACGCTGCGCGCCGTGCCGCAGGTGGACTGGAAGTTCGACCACTGGGACGGCGTTCCAGTGGGGGTTGCCGCCAACAATCCGGTCACATTGGAGGCGGCGTTTGGCCTGCAGCCCAAGGCGGTGTTCGCCGCGGCGCCGGGCAATGGGAGGTTCACTGGAGGCACGGTGGTGGGGTGGGAC
Source organism: Kapaibacterium sp. (SeqCode) (assembly GCA_044339945.1). GTDB lineage: Bacteria > Verrucomicrobiota > Verrucomicrobiia > Limisphaerales > UBA9464 > CAIWAH01. The sequence continues at coordinate 13,053 of JBIIUN010000059.1, read as the reverse complement.
GGCTCTATCGTGCGTGCCGACCTAAGTGACGTCGTGGCCGTCGCAGCAGGGGGGCAGCATAGCCTCGCATTACGCTCCGACGGAACGGTTGTAGGCTGGGGTGATAATGGTTCCGGCCAAGCAACTCCACCGACCGGACTTCGAAACGTAGTGGCAATAGCTGCTGGTTTTAGCCACAGCCTCGCGTTGCGGTCGGACGGCATGGTGGTTGGGTGGGGGCATAATGGAGACAACCAAGTGAGTATTCCTGGTAGCTTGGAAGATGTCGTAGCGATCGCGGCAGGCGATTTACACAGCCTTGCCTTGAGATCAGATGGAACCGTGGTTGCTTGGGGTTATAATGGATACGGCCAAGTTATTACTCCTGCTGGGCTCAAGAATGTAGCGGCAGTATCCGCTGGATGGCGTTACAGCCTCGCGTTACAGCAGGACGGCAGGATTATAGCCTGGGGTGGTAAGAGGTGTCCGGTCCCGCCTTGCGAATCAGCAATGAGTCCCCCCGAAGAGCTCAATGGCGCAGTGGCGATTTCGGCCGGAGGCAATCGTAGAGATAATCTGTTTGGCCTTGTTTTGCAATCGGATGGGACTTTGGCTGGATGGAGTCCCACCAACGGGGTTCAAGTGAGGATTCCAGTTGGATTGAGTAACCTGGTTGCGATTGCAGCCGGGGCTGGCGGGTATAGCCGTGTCTTGCGCGCAGATGGCACGACCTTCGGATTTTACTCGGGCGGGGATGGATTTCTTGATGCCACTGGGATTAGCAATGTGACTGCGATCGCTGCTGGAGATAGCCACGGCCTTGCTGTGGTCGCGGGTAAACTCGGGATGGTTCGAGCCCCAGCTGCTGCGTCAGTTTCGGAAGCTGGTTCTCCCGTTTCAATGGTAGCACAGGTAGCCAAGGCTACCTCTTGGCAATGGTTTCGCGACGGCCAACCGGTGTTGGGTCAAACATCGCCCTGGCTTCGCCTGACCAACACCGCCGTGGCCGATTCGGGCTCCTACCAGCTGTTGGCGACCTCGGAAACCGAGGGGGTGTTGACGGCGCCCTCTGTGCTGAAGGTGTTTCCTGCGGGAACTCCCCGCGTGTTCGTCAATGGCAATGAAGCGTTGGTTGGAGTCCGTTCCGGAGACTCGGCTGACGTGCAGCTGACCACGAGCCTCGCTGGTGGGCAGATTTTCTATACCTTGGATGGTTCGGTGCCGTCGCTGGACTCCCGGCCCTATGCCGGCCCCTTCACGGTCACGAACAGCTTGGTGGTGCGGGCACTGGCCCTCAGCGGCGATTTCACGCAGGAGGCGAGCAGCGACGCGGTGAGCATCCAGATCGTGCCGACCTACGCGCTCAGCACGGCGATCACGGGCAATGGTCGGATCGAGCGTTCCCCGTCGCTGGACCGCTATCTGGAGGACGACGTGGTGACCGTGCGGGCGGTGGCGGATGCCGGGTGGCGGTTTGTCCGCTGGGAGGGGGATCTCAGCGGCTCATTCCCGGAACGCAACATGGCCATGGGGCGCGACAAGTCGGTGCGGGCGGTGTTCGAGGCGATTCCACAGTTCACCCTGACGACGGTGGCCCGCGGCGGATCAATTGCCGGCGGTGGCACGTATTACGAAGGAACCCCGGTCACCCTGGCGGCGACCGTGGCCCCCGGCTGGACCTTCCTCAAGTGGACCGGCGACCACGTGGGCACGGAGACGAACTTCACCTGGGTGGTGGACGGGCCGGCGACGTTTGAGGCGAACTTCGGGACGACGGTGAACCGGTTGGCCACGGGGCCTGGTCGGATCGTGCTGGAGCCGGACTTGCCGGTGTATCCGTATGGAGCGCAGGTGAAGGTCATTCCGGTGCCCGACGCGGGAAACTATCTGGCCCTGTGGGGTGAGGCCGGCGCCGGCCAGCCCAAGACCGAATGGACGCTGACGGTGACGAACGCGCAGCCCCGGGTGACCGCGCTGTTCCGGGCACTCGCCGCGGACAAGGTGGCGCTGAACGTGCAGAGCACGCTGGGCGGCAGCGTGAGCCAGCCGAACGCCGACGGGCTCTACGCCAAGGACAGCGTGGTGACGCTGACCGCGGTGCCGGACGCCGGCCACGAGTTCACGGGCTGGAGCGGCGACGCCAGCGGCACCGAACCGCAGCTCACGCTCACGCTGGCCACGAGCAAGACGGTGCGGGCGGAGTTCCGTCGTGTGGGCGTGGTGAGCTTTGCCTTGAACGTGACGGTCAGCGGTCCGGGCACCGTGCGCCGGGTGCCAGACCAAGGTGCCTACGAAGCGGGCAGCGAGGTGGAGCTGGTGGCCGAACCCACGGGCGACGCGGTATTCACGGGTTGGAGCGGTGTGGTGACGGGAACGCAACGCCGCATTCGCCTGACGATCAGCGGCCCGACAACGGTGACTGCAACCTTCCTGCCAGTGTATCCCGTCGCCACCGAGACCCGGGGCGAGGGCCAGATCCTGCTGAGCCCGCCCGAGGGCAGGTATGCCGAAGGCACGGTGCTGGCGCTGACCGCCAAGCCGGCCGAAGGCTGGGGCTTTGTGCAATGGAGCGGTGACGTGACCACCACGGCGCAGGAAGCCAGCCTGACCGTGGACGCGCCGAAGCGCGTCATCGCCGAGTTTGCGCGGCTGGGCACGTTGACGACGAAGGTGCAGGGCCAGGGGAGCATTGCGCGGACGCCGGACGCCGCTTCCTACCTGCCGGGAACGAGTGTCACGCTGACGGCGAACCCGGTGGCCGGCTGGAAGTTCGTTCGGTGGGCGGGCGGAGCCACGGGCACCAACGCCAGCCTCAGCGTCACGGTTGGCCGGACCGAGGCGATCGTGGCGGAGTTTGCCGACGCCGAAGGCCCCGCCGTGACGTTGACCGAGCCGGTGAACGGGACGGTGACCGACGAGCGCTTCGCCCTGCGCGGAACCGTCGCGGACAATGTGGGCGTGAACGCGGTGAACTGGTCGTGGAACGGGATCGGACAGGGCGCCCTGAGCCTGGCCGACGGCGCCTTCGCCGTGCCCGGCCTGACGCTGAAGCCCGGCAGCAACCTGCTGGGCTTCAGCGCCACGGACGCCGCGGGCAACGTGACCACCGTCAACCGCGAGGTGGTGTGGACCCCGGTCCGCACGCTGGCAGTGGGCGCCGCCCCCGAAGTGCAGGAAGGCCGGCGGCTGGTATATCCGGTCAGCCTCACGGCCCCGGGCGACGTGGCGGGGCTCACCTTCCGGCTGAACTATGACCCGGATTACCTGACGGACCCGCAGGTGGAATGGGGTTCGCTCGTGGGGCAGAGCGTGAACACGCTGAACCTGACGACCAACGGCCAGATCTGGGCCGCGTTTTCGCTGGGTGGCACGGCGTTGCCGGCCGGCACCCAGCGGGTGGCCGACGTCAGCTTCCGCGCCCGCAGCGTGCCGGCCCTCCGGTCGGAGCCGCTGACGCCGGTGCTCGTGAGCGTGGGCTCGCTGGACGGCGCCACGCTCAGCCCGGGCAACGCGGCGGTGGCGGGCGAAGGCCGGATCAAGCCGCGGCGGATCACCGGCGACATTAACGCGAACCAGCGCGTGGACATCGGCGACGCCGTGCTGCTCAGCCGGCTGCAGGTGGGGCTGGAGGAACTGCGGCCGTGGGACGTGGCGCTCAACGACCTTAACGGCTCGGCCTTGGTGGACAACGGGGACGTGATCCGCGCCCTGCGCATCGTGGTGGGGCTGGATCTGCCGCCGACGCCGAGCGCCGGCGTGGCCCGCGCCGGGCTTGCCCGCGCGGCGCTGAACACGAACGACACGGTGGCGCTGGAGTTTCCCGACGGCCCGGCGGTGCGGGCGGGAGCGCCGTGGCGGGTGGTGGTCAGGCTGGATCGGTCGGGGGGAAGCCTGTCCGGAATCAGCCTGAAGGTGAGGTATCCGAGCGGGCTGAGCCTGGCGGAGAAGCGGGGCGGAGCCTTGATCCCCGGAGACGCGCCGGTGCTGTGGAACGAGGAGGCCGACGGGGTGCGGATGGCGGCGATGCGGGCGACCCCGTGGCCGGGCAGCCGCGGGGAGGCGGCGGTGCTGACGTTCCTGCCGGGGCCGGGGCCGGCGTCGGGAGGGTTGATCGAAGTGGTGGCCGGCGAGCTGTCGGGGGCCGGGTTTGACGTGATGGAAATGGATTCGGTGACGGCGACGGTCACGGCTGAGAACACGGCCCCGGTGTTGGGGAACGTGGCGGACACGGAGGTGCCGGAGCACGGCGTCCTGAGTCGGCAGCTGGAGGCAACCGATGCGGAGGCCTCGCAGACGCTGACGTATGCCCTGGTAAGCGGGCCGGAGGGCCTGACCGTGGGCGGCACCGGCGCGGTGGCGTGGACGCCCACCGAGACGCAGGGCCCGAGCACGAACACGGTGGTGGTGAAAGTGACGGACAACGGCGTGCCGCCGCTGAGCGCGACGAATAGCTTCACGGTGATCGTCCGCGAGGTGAACGTGGCGCCGCACTTTGTCGGGCTGACCAACGCGACGATCCCCGAGTTGGTGCTTTACGCGCAGACGCTGGCGGGCGGCGACACGGACGTGCCGGAGCAGACGCTGAGCTTCAGCCTGGTGTCGGGGCCGGCGGGATCGGGCGTGACGAACGGGGTGTTTGGCTGGGTGCCGGTTGAAGCCCAAGGGCCGTCCACCAACGAGGTGACGGTGGCGGTGGGCGACGGCGTGGCGAGCGTGACCAACACGTTCACAGTGATCGTGGCGGAGGTGAACGTGGCGCCGGAGCTGGCGGCGGTGACGGACCGGACGGTGGATGAGGGCACGCCGCTGAGCCTGAGCCTGGCCGGATCGGATGCAGACGTGCCGGCACAGACGCTGACGTATGCCCTGGTGAGCGGGCCGGAGGGCCTGACCGTGAGCAGCACCGGCGCGGTGGCTTGGACGCCGACGGAGGCTCAGGGTCCGTCGACGAACGGGGTGGTGGTGCAGGTGACGGACAACGGCGTGCCGCCGCTGAGCGCGACGAACAGCTTCACGGTGATCGTCCGCGAGGTGAACAGCGCCCCGGCGTTCGTTGGATTGACCAACGCGACGGTGCCGGAACTGGTGCTCTACGCGCAGACGCTGGCAGGTGCTGACGGCGACGTGCCGGGTCAGGTGCTGACCTACACGTTGGTGAGCGGACCGGCGGGCTCCGGGGTGACGAACGGGGTGTTTGGCTGGGTGCCGGGTGAGGCTCAGGGCGCGTCCACCAACGAGGTTCAGGTGGCGGTCTCCGACGGGGTGGCGAGCGTGACGAACGCCTTCACGGTGATCGTGACGGAGGTGAACGTGGCGCCGGTGCTGGCGGCGGTGGCGGACCGGACGGTGGATGAGGGGACGCTGCTGAGCCTGGGCCTGGAAGGATCGGATGCGGACGTGCCGGCACAGACGCTGACGTATGCCCTGGTGAGCGGGCCGGAGGGCCTGACCGTGAGCGGCACCGGCGCGGTGGCTTGGACGCCGACCGAGGCGCAGGGGCCGTCGACCAACACGGTGGTGGTGCAGGTGAGTGACGGTTCGCGGACGGCGGAACGGACCTTCAGCGTGGTGGTGCGGGACATCAGTCCCGCAGCGCCGCCGGTGGTGGCGCTGCCGCCGCCGGGAGCGGACGGGAAGCTGACGCTGGAGGTGGTGGCCAGAGCGGGAGAGGAAGTGATCGTGGAAACCACGACGGACCTGAACGCGTGGACGGAAGCCCAACGCGTGACCGGCCAGGGCACGAGCACGCCGGTGCGCGTCACCATCACCCCGCAGGCCGGCGTCGAGGCCCGCTTCTGGCGCGTGCGGCGGCCGTAGGCGGGGCCACGGAGCAGGGAGCGGGCAGCTAGGCGGGAAGGGGGAAGGGCGGGGAGCAGCGGGCCGGAGCGAGGCAAGCGGCGCGGTGAGGTTCCGGGATTTTCCGCGAAACAAGATTGATTACCGGGGCCCTCCCGTTAGTCCATCGGTGCGCATGAAATTCCCCATCCTCGCGGCCTCGGCGGTATTCGCTTGGGCCGTTTCAGGTCAGCAGACCCAGACAGCCACCACCGGTGCGGCCGGCATCTTCCGCGGCGACAATTTCCTCCCGCCCGAAACGTCCTTCCGCAAGGTCGTCCTCGACGAGGACCGGACGGTGGGCGGCGAACTGAAGGACACGCTCGTCGATCCGATGGAATTGGCCGTGGCCAAGGACGGACGCGTCTTCCTCGTGGAACGCAAGGGCATCATCAAGATGATCAAGCCGGGCGCGGCCGAGGCCGTCGTGATCGGGACGATCCCGGTCTTCAGCGGGCTGGAGGAAGGCATGCTGGGCATCACGCTGGACCCGAAGTTCGACCAGAACGGATGGATTTACGTGAACCATTCGCTGACCGAAACCGGCAACGACGGCCGCGGCAAATCGGGCATCATCCGGGTTTCCCGGCTGACGCTGAAGGGCGACGCCCTCGACCTGGCCAGCGCGGTGACCGTGCTCGATATCCCGGTGCAGCGGGAACAGTGCTGCCATGTCGGCGGATCGCTGGCGTTCGACGCCTCGGGCAATCTCTACGTGTCGGTGGGCGACAACACGAACCCCTTCGACTCCGACGGCTATTCTCCGAATGACCCGCGCCCCGGCCGTTATCCGTGGGACGCGCAGGGCACCGCCGCGAACCCCAACGCCTTGGCGGGGAAAATTCTCCGGGTGAAACCCAAGGCCGCCGGCGGTTACGACATTCCCGAGGGGAATCTCTTCAAGCCCGGCACGGCGGGAACGCGGCCGGAAGTTTACGTGATGGGCAACCGGAATCCGTTCCGCATTTCGGTCGATGCGAAGACCGGCTTCCTCTACTGGGGCGAGGTCGGCCCCGACGCCGGCGGCCCTAATGAGCAGCGCGGCCCGGCCGGACACGACGAAGTGAACCAGGCGCGCGGCCCCGGCTTCTTTGGCTGGCCGTTGTTCGTGGCGAACAACAAGCCCTACACGCCCGTGGACTATGTTGCCCGGCAGAAACACGAGGACGCCAAACGCGCCTGGGACGAGGCGAACAAGCAACGCAATGAGGCGAAGAAGGCCGGCAAACCTGAGGCGGAATGGCCGGCTCTGCCGGCGAAGCCCGAGCCGTGGCTGGCCGCCGATTTCAAGCCCGTGTTTCACGACGCGGCCCATCCGGTGAACAATTCGCCGAACAACACCGGGATCAAGGACCTGCCGCCGGCGCAGCCCGCGTTCGTCTATTATCCCGCATCGGCTTCGACCAAATTCCCGGTCGTGGGCTCCGGCGGGCGCACGGCGATGGCGGGACCGGTCTATTACTACGACGAGAACCTGAAGTCCCCGAACAAGCTGCCGAAGGAACTCGACCACACGCTGTTCATCTACGAATGGACCCGCGAATGGATCATTGCGGTGAAGCTCGACGAGAAGAACAACATCGCGAAGATGCAGCGCTTCATGCCCAACACGAAGTTCAAGCGTCCGATGGACCTGGAACTGGGTGCGGACGGTTGCCTTTACCTGATCGAGTTCGGCACCAACTGGGGCGACAACAAGGACTCGAAGATTGTCCGGCTGGAATTCGCCGGCCAGTGAGAGGCGATCGCCTCTTGCCCTGGGAACGACAAAGGCGCGGCGAAAAGCCGCGCCTTTTGCTTGGACGATATCCCGTGACCGACGGCGCTAGCGGAGCCGCCAGGTGATCCGCGCCTTGTGCAGGTCGTAGGGGGACATCTCCATCTTCACCCGGTCGCCCACCGTGAGGCGGACCCAGCGTTTGCGCATCTTGCCGCAGATGGTGGCCAGCACGAGATGTTTGTTGTCGAGCTGGACCCGGAACATGGTGGCCGGAAGGACGGTGTGAACGGTGCCTTCCACTTCGATGTGTTCTTCTTTCATTTGAATCAGTCAGGCCGATGCCTGCAACGGGCGCAACCGGATCAGCCTTGATCCTGTTTCGGGCCGCGGACTGGGAGAATCCTTGCGGGCTCGCGACTGGACCCGCGGAGCGCGGGCGGCACGGATTGAGGAGGCCGTGAGCGGAATTGCTGAGTCGGGAGACAGAAAGCCGTCTGCCAGAGGCGGGGAGCATCCCCGAAAAGTGCCTGCCTGCAACGGCTAATCCGGCAAACTTTGGGCTATCGTCCGCACCGCGACGGACGGAATAGCCCCGTGCACGTCAGCGCCGTGGCCGCCATGAACCGCTGCGGGGACCACCGCCGCCACCACCGCCACCACCGCCACCGCCGGGCCGCTTGGGCGCGCCGCCGGGGCGTCCGCTGGGACGGCCCCCGCGGGCAGGCTGTGGACGCCGGTCCTGGGCGCCGGCCGGCCGGGGCGCTGGCGCGGCGGCGTAGTTGAAGCCTTCCGCCCGTTTCCGCACCACCCCGCGGCCGATGAACTTCTCCAGCGACCGGAGGGCGTCGTGATCCTCGGGCGTGACAAAGCTGATGGCGTCGCCGATGGCCTGGGCGCGGCCGGTGCGGCCGATGCGGTGGACGTAGTCCTCCGCGTGCATCGGGAAGTCGTAGTTCACGACGTGCGAGATGCCGTCCACGTCGATGCCGCGGGCCGCAATGTCCGTGGCGACGAGCACCCGGACGGTGCCGGCCTTGAAGTCGCTGAGCGCGCGGAGGCGTTGGTTCTGGGAGCGGTTCGAGTGCAGCGTGCCGGTCCGGATGCCGCCCTGTTCCAGCTTCCGGGCCACCCGGTCGGCGCCGTGCTTGGTGCGGGTAAAGACGAGCACGGTGTTGAGGGCTGGATCCTCGAGCAGGTGGAGCAGCAACGCGGGCTTCAGGTGCATGGGCACCTCGTAGACAAACTGGGTCACGGTTTCCGCCGGATTGGAGCGACGGCCGATCTGGATGGTTTTCGGCTGGTGCTGGAACTCCCGGGTGACGGCCTCGATGTCCTTCGACAGCGTGGCGGAAAAGAGCAGCGTCTGCCGGCGGGTGGGCAATTGCTTCACGATCCGGCGGATGGAGGGCAGGAAGCCCATGTCGAGCATGCGGTCGGCCTCGTCGAGCACGAGGAATTCGAGCCCGTCGAACTGGCCGAAACCCTGGCCCATGAGATCGAGCAACCGTCCGGGGGTCGCGATCACGATGTCGACGCCGGAGCGCAACGCCCGAATCTGCGGGGACTCGCCGACGCCGCCGAAGACCGTCGCGATCTGAAGCGGGATGTGTTTGCCATAGGCGCGGACGTTTTCCTCGATCTGGACCACCAATTCGCGGGTCGGCGCGAGCACCAACGCCCGGCAGCCGCGGCGGCCGGTGGGGGAATTGCTGAGCCGCGTCAGTATCGGCAGCGTGAACGCGGCGGTCTTGCCGGTGCCGGTCTGGGCGATGCCGATAAGGTCGCTGCCCGCCAGCGCGGGAGGGATGGCGGCGGTCTGAATCGGCGTTGGGGCGGTGTAGCCTGCCTCTTGGATGGCGGTGAGGATTCGGTCACCAAGACCGAGGGCGCGAAATGGCATGACGGCCGGAGTATGCGCGGAACCGGGCCTGAGACACGCAATTCCGCGCGCGAATTTCGGGGCCCGGCGCAATTGCCCTTGGCCGTTCCTCCGGCCGCTGCCTATAACCCGCCCATGCCGTTTGCGCTTCTGCTGGCCGCCGCCGAGCCCACCGCCGCCCCGGCCGCCGCCCCGGCCGCCGCCGGGTTTGGCGGGGTCTTCTGGTTCCTGATCGTGCTGAGCGCCGGCGCGCTGGCCGTGATCATCGAACGGCTCCTGCTCTACCATCGCGAGCAGATCGACTCGACCCAGTTCCTTGCCGGCGTGCGCAATGTGCTCAAACGCGACAACGTGGTGGAAGCCATCGCCATCTGCGATGCGACTCCCGGCCCGGTGGCCCGGCTGGTCAAGGCGGCGATCCTGGCCCGGGATACCGGCCGGGAGCGCGTGGGCGAAATCATCGAGGAAGTCGGCAAAGGGGAAGTCCCCCGGCTGGAAGCGCGGCTCCTGATCCTGGCCACCTTGGCCCAGGTGGCGCCGCTGATCGGACTGGTGGGCACACTGTTCGGCATGGCCCACGTGTTTCGCGGCCTCCGTCGGCCGGACGGGACGGCCTTCGGCTACGCGGCGCCGGGCGAGATGTTCGACGGGCTCATGCAGGCGCTCTACTCGGCCGCGCTCGGGCTGGCGCTCGCGGCGGTCGCCTACGCCGCCTACAACTATCTCGTCAGCCGGGTGAACGAGATCGTCTTGGACATGGAACGTGCCAGCTCGGAGGCGTTGCGCCTGGCCGCCGGCGAGGTCGGCCCGGCCGCTGGCAACGGGAACGGGGGCGCGGCCCACCCGAAGCCATGATCCACTTTCCCCGCACCGCGAAACCATTCCGCGGCCAGCTCGACTTGGCGGCCTTGCTCTGCGTCTTCGTGCCGCTGGGCTTCGCGTTTGCGTTCCACCAGTTCCTCGTGCTGCCCCGCGGGGCCCGCCTCGAACTGCCGATGGGCGACGCCGGCCCGACGGTCCACGCGGGCGAACGGTTCCTGATCGTCGCGGTTGATGCCAACGAGCAGCTCTATTTTGAGAACCAGATCATCGGCCGCGAAGCCCTGATGCGCGCGCTTCAGCAACGGGTCGGGGCAGTTTCCGGTCCGCAGACGCTGCTCATTCAGGCGGATCGCACGGTGCGGCTGCAGCAACTCGCGGACATTGCCGGACTGGCCCGGTTGGCGGGCATCCGCAGCGTCATCTTCGGTGCCCTGCCGGCGCGCACGCCATGACCGCCGCGCCCGACCATGAATGGGGCCCGGGACGCTGGCTGGTCACGGTGCTGAGCCTGGCCGGCCTGATGGGCGGCTCGGTGGCGGGGCTGACCCGCTGGCCGGCTTTGCCGCCGACGCAGGAAATTGCCCATCCGGATTACCTGTTTGACCCGCGGCCGACCGCCCAGCCGTTGGGCGAATTACTGCCGTTGCCGACCGGCTTTGCCTTGGCCGACCCAAAAGGATTTTCCGGAGCCGCCGAGCGCCTACGGCCCGGTCAGGCCTACACCATCGAGACCTTCAAGGCGGCCCCGCACTGGCTCGGCATGGACCCGTCGGCCCAGCGGCTGGGACAGGCCGCCCCGTTGGCCGCGATCCCGCCCAAGGCGGAGCGGCTCCCGGTGCCGGCGGTGCCGCTTACCTTGAAACCGGCGCCGCTCGTCAGCGCCAGCACGGTGGTGGCAACCGGGGCGGCCCTCGGCGGCCGGGCGTTGCTGAAGATTGCCACGGTGCCCCCGCCGGTCGGCGAAGTGTTGCCGGCGTCCGTGGTGGAGGTCGGCGTCAATCCGTGGGGGCAGGTCATCGTGGCCCGGCTCGTCGGCTCCTCGGGCTCGCCAACGGCGGATCAGGCGGCCGTCGCCGCGGCCCGCGGGGCCTTGTTTGCGCCGTTGCCCGGGCGTTTGAAGGCGGCGGAGTCGGCGCTCACCGAGCTCCAATGGGGCCGGCTCAACTTCAACTGGGGGGGCGGTCTTCCGCTGCGCTGAAATGTCGCCCGAACTTTGGATCACCCTATTCCTGTTCGGCCTGCTCGGCGCGCTGGGCGCCTTGGCGTGGCGGCACGAATACCGGGTTCGGAAGATCCAAACCGGCCCCGCCCAGGACCGGGTCTTCCGCTGCCGCCAGTGCAACGCGGTCTACACCGACGATCCGGCGGTCGAGCGTTCGCGGTGCCCGCAGTGCGGGGTGACCAATGATCCGTTCGAGTTCTGAGCCAGACCTCAGTTCGGGTTGGTCGAGGTCTTGATTTCCACCACGTCGTGCGGGGCGGCTTCCTTCATGCCGGCCGAGCTCACGCGGATGTAGCGGGCGCGCGAACGCAATTGCTCCAGGTTGGCCGCCCCGAGGTAGCCCATGCCGGATTGGATGCCGCCAACCATCTGGCCGATGACTTGGTCGACCGGCGGCGAGGCTTCCTTGAGCGCCTCGATGCCTTCGGCCGCGACCTTGCGGGTTGTGTCCGAGGTGCTGTGGCCATACCGGGCGGCGGAACCCGCCTTCATCGCGGCGAGGCTGCCCATGCCGCGATACTGCTTAAACAGCTTGCCGTTGATTTCCATGATCTGGCCCGGCGCTTCCGGGCAGCCGGCAAACATGCCGCCGCAGATCACGCCGTGGGCGAGGGTCAGGGCCTTGATGATGTCCCCCGACTTCGTGATGCCGCCGTCGGCGAGGATGGTCACCCCGCGAGCCGCCGCAGCACGGGAGGCCACGTAGAGCGCGGTGAGTTGCGGGATGCCCACGCCGGCGACGACCCGTGTGGTGCAGATGGAACCGGGCCCTTGGCCGATCTTGATGACGTTGGCCCCGGCCTCGGCCAGGAAGTCGACCCCGGCTCCGCTGGTGACGTTGCCGGCGATGATCGGCAGCGTCGGGAAGGCACCGCGCACCAACCGAACCACGTCGCCCACGCCCTTGGTGTGCCCGTGGGCGGTGGAGACGGCGATCACGTCGGTTCCGCGTTCCACCAGTGCCCCGACGTGCGCGACGATGCGTTGGTCATCCAAGGTGCCATCGGCCTTGCGAGTCGTCGCGATGGCGGCGCCGCAGAGCAGGCGGAACTTGCCGTCGCGGGCGGGCTTCACCTGGGCGCTGCGCTCGGCGGTGATGCGCTCGATGTCGCTCATCGTGAAGAGGCCGCGCAAGCGGTCCGCGTCATCCACGACGAGCAGTTTGTGGATGCCGGGATTTTCCGTGAAAAAGCGATCCGCCCGCCCGATGGGGTCGCTGGCGAGTTCCCGCTCATGGATGGTGCGGACCTCGCTCCGGGGTTGGAGCGACTCGATGACCTTGCGTTTGGCGTAGCGCGGCTTGACGACGTGCCCCGGCAACAGCCCGAGCAGCCGATTGTCGGCGTCCACGACCGGAAAGGTGCTGAAGGCGAATTTCTTCTTCTCGATGACCGCCAGCACGTCGCCGATGAACTGGTCCGGCGAAACCTTGATGGGTTCCTGGATCAGGCCATGGACGTGGTTCTTAACCCGGCTGACCTCCGACAACTGGTCCTTCTCGGGCATGTTGTAGTGGATCAGTCCGAGGCCGCCGTTCTGGGCCATGGCGATGGCCATCCGGGATTCGGTGACCGTATCCATGTCGGCCGAGACCAT
>JBIIUN010000439.1:0-4160 GCA_044339945.1 Kapaibacterium sp. (SeqCode) | reverse complement strand
CTACCTCTACGGCCTCGCGGCGAAAACCACGGTCCAGGTCACGGACGGCTGGTTTGACGTGGGTTCGCCGGAGTTCAGCAGCGACGGCAAGTATCTGTTCTTCGTGTCCGAACGCTCCTTCACCCCGACCTACAGCCAGACCGAGTGGAACCACGTCTACAACGACATGGAGCGCATCTACCTCGTCACCCTGGCGAAGGACACCAAGTCGCCGTTCGCCCCGAAATCGGACGAGGTGAAGCTCAAGGACGACAAGAAGGACGAAAAACCCAAGGACACGCCGCCGGACGTGAAGGCGGGTGAAACCGAGGCGAAAAAGGATGGCGACAAACCGGCCGACAAGAAGTCCGACGGCAAGGACGAGCCCAAGAAGGAAGACAAGAAGGTCGTCGTGAAGGTGGACGCCGACGGGATTCAGCAGCGCATCACCGTGCTGCCGCCCGGCGCCGCGGGTTATGGCGGGCTGACTTCGGTCGGGGAGAAGCTGTTCTATTTCAAGAAGGGCAAGCTGCACTTCTACGAGCTCGACAAGGAAAAGGAGACCGAGGTCGGTGACGCCGCCGGCTATCGCGTGACGGCGGACCGGAAGAAGATGCTCGTGAAGGTGGGCGGCGACTTCGCCATCATTGATCTCCCGGGCGGCAAACTCGACCTCGGCGACAAGAAGCTCAGCCTGGCCGACCTCAAGGTGACGCTCGACCGGCGCGCCGAGTGGAACCAGATCTATGCCGAATGCTGGCGCCAGATGCGCGACTTCATGTTCGACCCGAACCTGCACGGCGTGGATTGGCCGGCCATGCGGAAGCGCTACGAACCCCTGCTGGCGCATGTCCGGCATCGGGCCGATCTGACGTTCCTCATCGGGGAGCTGATCGGGGAATTGAACATCGGCCACGCCTACGTGGGCGGAGGCGACTATCCCAAGCCGGAACGAGTTCCGCTGGGCCTGCTGGGCGCGAAGCTCAGCCGCGATGCCAGCGGTTTCTACAAGGTGGACCGCGTCCTCCGGGGCCAGAACTGGGACCCGAAATATCGCAGCCCGCTGACCGAGATCGGGGTCAACGTGAAGGCCGGTGACTTCATCGTCGCGATCAACGGCAAGTCTACCAAGGAGCTGACCGACCTCTACGCCGCCCTCGTGGGCACCGCGGGCAAGCAGGTGAAGCTCAAGGTCAATGGCACGCCCAAGGAAGACGGGGCGCGGGATGAAACCGTGATCCCGACCGCCGACGAACAACCGCTCTACTACCTCGATTGGGTGCTGGGGAACATCGAGAAGGTCGAACAGGCGAGCGACGGGAAGATCGGTTACGTGCACGTGCCCGACATGGGCGTTCCGGGGCTCAATGAGTTCGTGAAGTTCTACTACCCGCAGCTGCACAAGGAAGCGCTGGTCGTGGACTGCCGCGGCAACGGCGGCGGCAACGTGTCGCCGATGATCATTGAGCGGCTCCGGCGGGAGCCGGCCATGTGGACCGTTGCGCGTAACGGCGCCGTGAACCTGGATCCGACCGGCCAGGTGCTGGGCCCGAAGGCGTTGCTCATTGACCAGCACAGCGCGAGCGACGGCGACATCGTGGGCTACCGGTTCCGGAAGCACAAACTGGGGCCGATTATTGGCCAGCGCTCCTGGGGCGGGGTCGTCGGGATTCGCGGCAGCCTGCCTTTGCTGGATGGCGGCACCCTGAACCGGCCTGAGTTCAGCCGCTTCGACCTCGAGGCGAAGGAATGGATCATGGAAGGCACGGGGGTCTCGCCGGACATCGAGGTGGACAACGACCCGGCCCGCGAATTCGACGGCATGGACGACCAGTTGAACCGGGCCATTGCCGAGCTCCGCAAGGCCATGGGCCAGAATCCCGTGAAAGTGCCCACCCCGCCGGCGTATCCGAACAAGGCGAAGTAGCCATGGGCACGGGATTCGGGGGCCGAAAATACGGCCAACCCTTGGCTGCGTTGGTCTAAACATTTCTTGGCCTCCGATTTGACAGGCCGACGGAGAACGACAGTTTCTCGGGGCTTCACTCCATCATGCTTTCCAAGCACCTCACCTGGCCGTCATTTGCCTCCGCGTCGCGTGATGTTCCCGCGGGCATTGTCGTTTTCCTGGTCGCGCTCCCGTTGTGCCTGGGCATCGCCCTCGCCTCGGGAGCACCGCTGTTCTCGGGCGTCATCGCGGGCATTGTTGCCGGCCTGGTGGTGGCGATGTTTTCCGGCTCGGAACTGAGCGTGAGCGGCCCGGCGGCCGGGTTGGCGGTCATCGTGCTGGCCGCGATCCAGAAGCTCGGGTTCGAGGTGTTCGCGGCGGCGCTGGTCCTGTCGGGCTTGGTGCAGATCGTATTCGGCATCCTGCGGGCGGGCGTGATCGGCGACTACATCCCCAACAGCGTGATCAAGGGCATGCTGGCGGCCATCGGCGTGGTCATCATCCTGAAGCAGTTGCCGCATGCCTTGGGCGACGACAAGGATTTCGTCGGCGACGAGTCCTTCCGGCAAAAGGACGGACTCAATACCTTCAGCGAGATCATGGACTCGCTGTCGGCGCTCAGCCCCGGGGCGATCCTCATCACGCTCACTTGCCTCGGTGTGCTGCTGCTGTGGGAACGGCCGGCGATGAAGAAGCTGAAGTGGACCTCAGTGGTTCCGGGCCCCTTGGTGTGTGTGGTGCTGGGGACGGTGTTCAACGAGGTTTACGGCAGTGTAGCCCCGGGCTGGAAGCTGACCGCGGAGAAGGATCATCTGGTCGAACTGCCGGTCCCGGGTTCGCTGAAGGAATTCCTCGGGGTGTTCACCTTTCCCAAACTGTCCGCGATCTGGAAACCGGAGGTGTGGATCGCCGCCGTGACCATTGCGTTGGTCGGCAGCATTGAGACGCTTCTCTGCATTGAGGCGACAGACAAGCTGGACCCGGAAAAGCGGATTTCGGACACGAACCGGGAGCTCCGGGCCCAGGGCATTGGCAACGTCATTTCCGGTCTTCTGGGCGGCCTCCCGATCACGTCGGTGATCGTCCGAAGTTCGGCCAACGTTTACGCCGGAGGGCGGACCCGGCTGTCGGCCATGGTGCACGGGTTCCTTCTCCTCGTCGCGGTGGTGTTTTGTGCCGCGCTGCTCAACCGGGTTCCGCTGGCAGCCTTGGCGGCCGTGCTGCTGATGGTGGGCTACAAGCTGTCCTCCCTGAAGATCATCAAGGAGATGTGGGCGCAGGGGCTGAACCAGTTCATCCCCTTCGCGGTGACCTTGGCGGCCATCGTCTTCACCGACCTGCTCAAGGGCATCGGCATCGGCCTGCTGACCAGCGTCTTCTTTGTCATCCGATCAAACCACCACGCCGCCATCACGCTGGTCAACGAGCAGGAGGACTGGCTGGTCCGCTTCAACAAGGACATCTCGTTCATCCACAAGGCGGAACTGAAGCGGCGCCTCCGGGAGATTCCGGATCATTCCACGGCCATTTTTGACGCCACCAAGGCGCTCTACGTCGACCGCGACATCTACGAGACCGTGAAGGAATTCGAGACGGCCGCCGCCTACCGGGGCATCCAGATCGAGTATCACAACTTCTTCGGCAAACAACTCGCCAAGGCCTGAACCTGAAACCAAGACCCCCGATGGAAACCTACAAGCGGCTGCTGCTAAACAACAAGGCATGGGTGGAGGACAAGATGAACCTGCGGCCCGATTATTTTGCCCGCACCTCGGGCACCCAGAAGCCGGAGTTTCTGTGGATCGGATGCTCGGATAGCCGGGTGCCCGCCGAGGAGGTCACCGGGGTAGAGCCGGGCGAGTTGTTCGTCCACCGCAACATCGCCAACCTGGTCGTCCACACCGACTTCAACATGCTCAGCGTCGTGCAATACGCCGTCGAGGTGCTGAAGGTGAAGCACATCATCGTGTGCGGCCACTACGGCTGCGGCGGCGTGAAGGCGGCGATGTCACGCCAGCACCTTGGCCTCATCAACAAGTGGCTGCGGCACATCAAGGACATCTACCGCCTGCACGCCACCGAACTGGACGCGATTCCCGACGAGGAGAAGCGCTACGAGCGGCTGATCGAGTTGAACGTGTTCGAGCAGGTTCACCACCTCGCGGAGCTGTCCTTCGTGCAGATGGCCTGGAAGCGGGAACAGCGGCCCACGCTGCACGGCTGGATTTACGAC
>JBIIUN010000438.1:0-4162 GCA_044339945.1 Kapaibacterium sp. (SeqCode) | reverse complement strand
CTTCGCCTTGTCGCCGAGCGAGGCGTAGATCAATCCGAGATTGTAGTGGGCGGTCATGTTCTCCGTGTCGATGGCGAGGGTGTCCTTGAAGCGTTTCTCGGCGGCCCGCAGGAACTCGTCCCGCCGCGCAGGATTCGCCCGTTCCATCTTGGCCCGCTCGAACAGCGTCTGGCCCAGTTCATTGATGACCTCGTAGTCGCGGCTGAAGTTGAAGCCCCGCTTCTCCAGCTCCGGGTAGCGATCCTCAAGGATGCTGGTGAACTCCTTGATGGCCTCGTCGAGGTAGCCGTTCTGCTTGTTCACCAAGCCGTTGAGCCAAGCAATGGTCCAGCGATTGCCCGGGGGGCTGAAGCGGTTCGTGTCGTTGGCGCGTTGCAACGCCGTCACGGCGTCGTTGAGCCGGCCTTCCTTGAAGAACACCCGGGCCAAATTCAACGGGCCGTCCGGGCGTCCCAGTTTCTCCACCTCCTCGAAAGCCCGGGCGGCCTGGATGAGCTCGCCTTTCTCGCTGCCCTTGTCGCCCTTGAGGAACAGGCCAATGCCGTAGTCGTTCCAACGCTGCCACGGCGGCAGGTTCCGGGTTTGGTTGGTAAGCTCCGCCGGCAGGGGCAGCCCCCCCTCGATGGGAAAGGTAACCTTGTCGGAACACATCACCGTGATGGGCAGCGGATTCGTAAGCTGAAGCGGGTCACCGCGCTGGTAGCCTTTGTGATACGTGTAGTTGTAGTAGATCGTGTCGAACTTCCGGTAGTTCAGCTTCACCTCGACCGTCAGCGGCTCTTTCTGGTCGGGCGGCACCGTGAGGCGGTAATGCACGACGTTCGCGGCGCCCGGGGGAATCTGGTTGTTGTAGAGCGGCACAAAGATGTCCTGGGCGTTGCGCCGGTCGATGCGGTAGCCCTCCCGGTCCAGCATGTAGACGTTGACGAAGTGGGACCAAGGGTCGGTTTCCTTGTGCCGGCCGAGTCCGCCGCTGCGGCCGAGGATGTCGCCTGACGAGTCGGTGACGTTGGCGTCCACCCACAGTTCGTTGGAATCCACCGTGCCTTGGGTGAGCGGGTGCCCGACCCCGACGGTGCGGACGACGGTCTCCAGCAGGTAGGTCTTGCCGGGCTTCAGCTTGGGCAAGGACGGCCGGATCGGGCCGATGAACGGCGCGTCAATTGTGCCACCTTCCTTCAGGCCCAGGATGTCCACCCGCACGGTGTCCTTCATGAACTCCTGATGCTGCCGGATGACGTCGGCCTTAACGGCCTCTGGCTGGTCTCGCACGTAGGCGACGCCGGTGTTGGCGCTGGGGAAAAGGTGATTGTGGATGGAGGTGAACTGGTTGGTCCCAAATTTCTTCGCGGCAAAGTCGTCCGACTTCTGGAGCGGCATGTGGCACTCGCTGCAATTTGCCTTCGCTTTCTCCGGGAAATAGAACGCCCGGGCGTTGACTCCGGATACGCCGGACAGCAGGAAGGAATCGTAGTGGTTCTGCCCGCGGAGCCAGTCTTTGTAGTCGTTGACGGTCTTCGGGATGCTGACCTTGTGACAAACCGAGCAGAACTCGGTGGTCTTGTGGAAGTCCTTCAGGAAGGTCTTCTTGTGGAACTCAGGTTTGCCCTTCACCAGCTGCTTGTTGACGAAGAAGGCCAGCGAATTGGTCGGGGCGTCGGCGAACGGATAGTGGACGGGCTCCTCGATCGTGTAGTTGCCGTTGCCAATGTGGCCCTTGTCGCTGCCTTCGAGGGCGGTGATGGAATGGCACGCCACGCAGGTCAGTCCGGCGTGGGCGGTCGGGTCCTTCTCGAAGTCGAAATTGGGGTCGTCAAAGGCTCCGCTCAGGAACGGCACCGGGTCGTGGCAACCGGCGCAGAACCGCGACATCTTCACGTTGCCGTCCCGCTTCATCGCCAGGTCGCGGGTCGTTTTCACCGCGGCGAGATAGAACGGATTGTTGAACGAGCTGAAACGGTGCGCCGAATGGAACCACCCTTCGTAGGAATCCTTGTGGCACTCCAGGCAATACTCGTTGTTCATCATCGTCTTCGGCGGGATGAAGTTGCCGGAAGCCGTGCGGGTGCTGCTGGGATGGAAATACTTTTCCCCTTCCTTGGGTCCCTTGGCGTTCCAGACGCGCGGGTCATGTCGGTGCAGGGCCACCATCGCGAGCACCAGGACCGCCATGCCGGCCGCCCAGCCGAGGCCAACCTTCCACTTGATGCGTGGGCCCGCGAGCCGGTGGAGAATGTAGAGCCAGACGCACACCAACGGGGCCAGCACATGGGCCCAATACGCGAGGCTGCGGCCCGTGTTGTTCCTGACTTCCAGCCACTCCAGGCCCTCGACCCGCATCAGGACGAAGCCGCTGCCGAGGAC
Source organism: Kapaibacterium sp. (SeqCode) (assembly GCA_044339945.1). Classification (GTDB taxonomy): domain Bacteria; phylum Verrucomicrobiota; class Verrucomicrobiia; order Limisphaerales; family UBA9464; genus CAIWAH01. The sequence continues at coordinate 1,798 of JBIIUN010000438.1, read as the reverse complement.
AACCAGGCTGGCGGCAAAGAGGAAATAGCCAACCCACACCGCCTTGCGATTCGGCCGGTTCGCCGTGTTCAGGATGTGGACGATGTTGAACGCCAGGAACGGGACGATGAACACGATCCCGAGCACGAGGTGCCCAAGGAACTGGAACTGGTAGAAGTAGTTCTGGTAGCTGATGCCTTTGGCACGATCCAGCCACTCGAAGAACGTGATGGCCGAGAGGTAGGCCGAGTTGACGCCGAGGATGGCGAGCAGCGCCCACACGACATTCAGGACGATGCGCAGCTTCGGGCCGATGGCGCGCACGTATTTCTTTTTGGCTGCCGGCGGGGCGGAGCCATTGGGCGTGGAGGATGGAATGTCGTCAGCCATGAGCAGGAAACGATTTCGCGGCAGCTTGAGGAGTCTGCCGCGGGACGTAACTGGCGAGGGGTGAATGGCTGGTTTTGCGGGGCGAAATAGCCGAAATGAGGGTTGGTCCCAGAACACCGCCGGCTTGCGCCGGGGGCGCTGCCGGCGAAGGTCGCGCAGCGTGACCGACGACTTCTCCGATTCCACCCTCGTGCTGGTTGGGCATGGCTCGACGCTGAACGCGGATTCCGCGGCGCCAGTCTGGCAGCAAGCCGAAGCACTGCGCAGACGCGGGTTCTTCGGCCAGGTCGTCGAATGCTTCTGGAAAGAGCAACCGACCATCGCCGGGGTGCTGCGGGGCGCCTACGGAAGCCGGGTCTTCGTTGTCCCGTTCTTCATCAGCGAGGGTTACTTCACCGCGCAGGTCATACCGCGGGAATTGGGCTTGGTTCGCCCAGGGGCGACCGAATTCGCCCGGGCACAGGTGCGCGGAGAGCAGACCGTTTTCTACTGCGGGGCGGTCGGGTCCCACCCGAGCATGACCGAGGTGATTCTGGCACGGGCGGACGAAGTGGTCGCCCAGAATCCCGGCGCGGACGGACGGTTACCCGAAGCGCGCGAGCTAAGCCTGTTCATTGCCGGGCACGGCACCGGCCGGAACGAGAACTCCCGCAAGGCCATCGAACGGCAGGCGGAATTGATTTCCGCCCGCCGACGGTTTCATTCGACCCAGGCGATCTTCATGGAAGAGGAGCCGCAGATTGGCCGGTGCTTCGAATTGGCCACCACGGCGGATGTGGTGATCGTGCCGTTCTTCATCAGCGACGGACTGCATTCCCAGGAGGACATTCCCATGATGCTGGGGGAGCCGGCCGACGCGGTGCGAGCGCGGTTGGTAGCGGGTCGGCCGACGTTCGAGAATCCGACCGAGCGCAACGGCCGGCGCGTATGGTATGCCCGCAGCGTCGGCAGCGAACCGCTGCTGGCCGACGTCATCCTGGAGCGGGTGCGCGAAGCGGCCCGCTGAGCCGGGAGCCGGCAATCGGTGGGCGACGCCTGCCGACTTTGGCGCAGCGGCCCACAAAGGTGTCGGGCATCACCGTCGGAACCTCATCGCGCACCCATGACAGACGCCCTCGTTGTTTCCGTTCCCCGCAATCCGGCCGACACGCTCAGCGGCTTCGAAGAGTGGGAGCATTTCATGGAGGAACGTTATCCCACGCCGCTGGAGGGGCAGATCGTTCCGCCCCCGATGCAGCGCACCATGCAGCGGCGCGACGGGTATCGGGATTACCGGGCGGCAGCGCGCCCCGGGGTGAAGGAGTGTTTTCTCCTGAACCACCTCCACCTGCCCCTGGAACTGGCGAAGGCCAAGCAAAAGGATTTCGGCCGCCTGAACCGCAAGGAGATGTCGGTCGCGCGACCGGTGAATGACCACGGTTTGGGAGAT
>JBIIUN010000058.1:0-14774 GCA_044339945.1 Kapaibacterium sp. (SeqCode) | reverse complement strand
CGGGGAGTCGATGATCCCGTTCACCTACCCGCCGTTGGAGCGGATCGGTTTCATTCCCAAGCTCAAGGCGTCGCACTTCACCAAGAAATTCTCCGTCCAGTTTGTCGCGCCGTCGGGCAAGGCGAGCCAGCCGTTCTATTTCTTCAACCGCTACGACCGCGAAACCGTCGCCCAGTCCTGGCAGGTGCTCCGGAGCGAGTTTGACCAGATGCTGATGGAACACGCCCGGGCGAAGGGCGCCGACATCCGCGAGGCGCACGAAGTGGTTTCCCTGCTGAAGGACGGCGAACGCTACGTGGGCGCCCGGGTGCGCGGGGCAGACGGCGAAGTCTTCGAACTGCGCGCGCCGATCACCATCGACGCCACCGGTCGCGAGGCGCTGGCCGCCACGACCAACCTTTGGCGCCGCGGCGATCCGAAGCTGAGCAAGATCGCCGTGTGGACCTATTACAAGGGGTCCAAGCGCGATGAAGGCATCGACGAAGGGCAGACGACGGTGGCGTTCATCCCCAACAAAGGCTGGTTCTGGCACATCCCGCAGCACGGCGACATGGTCAGCGTCGGCGTGGTTTCGGATGCCAAATACCTGACCCGCGACGGCGTGAAGGACCCCAAGGCCATCCTCGCCCGCGAGATCCCCAACAATCGCTGGATCGCCGACCGCCTCGCGACCGGCACTGACTCCGGCGAATACTGGATCACCAACGAATACACCTTCCGGTCCGAATTCTCCGCCGCCGACGGGTTGGTGCTCGTCGGCGATGCGTATGGCTTCCTGGATCCCGTATTCTCCAGCGGGCTAATGCTTGCGCTCAAGAGCGGGGTCGCGGCGGCCGACGCGGTCCACGGGGCCCTGATGGACAGGGATTTCGGCGCGCAGCGGTTTGCGGACTACAGCGCGGTGATGCGCGAAGGCATCGAGAACATGCGCAAGCTGGTGTATGCCTTCTACGACCCCAACGTCAGTTTCCGCACCGTGACCGACAAGTCGCCCGAACTCGCCGGCGACCTGACCGATTGCCTGTCGGGCGACGTCAACAAGGACTTCTCCCGGCTCTTCGCGGCCTTCGCCGAAATCACGGAAGTTCCCGAACCGCTGCCCTACGGAGTGCCCCGGACCAGCGCGCCGTCCGCCCCGCTTGTCGCTGCCTGACCGGCAATTACCGTCCCAACGTTGAAACTGGTCCAACTCACGCCCGGCGCCGGCGGGATGTATTGCGGGAACTGCTTCCGCGATAATGCGCTGGTGGCCGCCCTCCGCCGCCAAGGCCATGACACGCTCATGGTCCCGCTATATCTGCCGCTGACGCTCGACGAAGCGCCGACGGTCAGCACCCCGACGTTTTTCGGCGGCATCAACGTTTACCTCGACCAGGTCCTGCCGTTTCACCGTCACCTGCCGCAGTGGTTCCGTCACCTGCTGGACGCGCCGGCCCTGCTGCGGATGGCATCAGGCCACGCCGCCAAGACCAAGGCGGAGGACGTCGGCGAACTCACCCTCTCGATGCTCCGCGGCGAAGACGGCAACCAGCGCCGCGACCTCGACGAATTGGTGGATTGGCTCGCCACCCAACCGCCGCCGGACGCGGTGTTCCTGTCCAACGCCCTGCTTGTCGGGCTCGCCCGGCGCCTCAAGGAACGGCTGCGGACGCAGGTGATCGTCTTCCTCCAGAGCGAGGAGACGTTCCTCGATTCCATCCCCGACCCCTGCGGGCGCGACTGCTGGCAGCTCCTCGCGGAACGGGCAGCCGACGTGGATGGCTGGATTGCGCCCACCCGTTACTTCGCCGACCGCATGGCCCAACGGCTTCGCCTGCCATCCGAGCGCGTCCGGGTCGTGCCCAACGGCATCAGCCTCGAAGGCTACGATCAGCTCCCGGTGCGATCCGCCAAACGGCCCGGCGACCCGCTGACGTTGGGCTTCTTCGCGCGAATGTGTCCCGAAAAGGGGCTCGATCTGGTGGTGGACTCCTTCATTGAACTGCGCCGCCGCGGCCGGGTCCTGAATCTCCGGCTAAAAGTTGGCGGCGGCTGCGGGCCGACGGATGAACCCTACGTTGCCCAACAGCGCGAAAAGCTGGCCGCGGCCGGATTGGCGGACGCCGCCAGCTTTCATCCCAACGTCTCGCGAGAGGAAAAGATCGCCTTCTACGCGAGCTGCGACGTGCTTTCGGTTCCCGCGCGCATCAGCGAATCTTTCGGTCTCTACCTCATCGAGTCGCTGGCCGCCGGCACTCCGCTGGTCCAGCCGGACCTCGTCGGTTTCGCCGAGATTCTCGACGACACGGGCGGCGGCGTCATCTGCGGCCCCAACACGGTCGACGCCCTGGTCGGCGAACTGGAACCACTGCTGTTGAATCCAGTCCAACTCCACGAACTCGGCCAAGACGGCCGCGAATCCGTCTTCGCGCGCTACGCCGACGCGCACATGGCCGCCGGCATAATCCGGGCAACGGAGTCGCTGCGGCCCTTCGCCTAACTCAGCGCGACCACCGGCGCCGGAGGTAGGCAAACAGCGCGGCCGCCCCGCCCACGAGCACCAGCAGCCGGAGGACGCGCAGCAGGCTGAAGACCCAAGCCAGGCCGATGCCCAGCGCGGGCCACTTCACCCACCAATGGCCGGGCGAAGTCATTGCATTCAGGATCACGAGGAACCCGAGGATAACCGGACCCGTGAACAGAAACCGCACCGACTCCATCGTCTTGGACATGAACATAAGCCTGATTTCCGAAACGTTCGGCGGCGGTCCCCGGCCCCATGCCAGCAATCGCCACCGTGCAGACGCAGGCGGCAGACTATCGCGGTGAAGGCCGGTGCCGATTGGGAAATGAGGACTCCGTCTCCACGCCCGGCGATTCCCGGTTCGACTTCCCGCCGCCGCTTCTGCTTGGGTTCGCACCGACAATGCCCGCCGTCCTTGCCCTGTTCGCCCACCCGGATGACATCGAATTCCGCGCCGCCGGCACGCTCCTGCTGCTGGGCGCGCGCGGCTGGGACTTGCATTACTGCAACGTCTCCCGGGGCAACCTCGGCAGCTCCACGATGTCGTCGGCCCGCACGGCGACCGTCCGACGGAAGGAAGCCCAGGCCGCCGCCAAGTCCCTCGGCGCCACCTGGCACCCGCCGTTCTGCGACGACCTCGCCATCTTCTACAACGCGGCGAACCTGGCGCGCGTCGGTGCACTGATTCGAAAGGTCCGCCCGACCATCCTGCTAACGCATCCGCCGGTGGATTACATGGAGGACCACACGGAGACGTGCCGCCTCGCCGTCAGCGGTGCCTTTACCCGCGGCATGCCGAACTTCCGTCCCCGCCCCGCCCGCCCGCCGTGGAATGGCCCGGTGACGATCTATCACGCGACCCCACACGGCCTGCGCGGGCCGCTCCGCGAGCCCGTGAAGCCAGAGCTGCTGGTCAACACCGCCTCGGTCCACGAACAGAAACTGGCCGCGCTCGCCTGCCACCAGAGCCAGCAGGAGTGGCTGGATGCCAGCCAAGGCATGAACAGCTACCTCGCCGCCGCGGACGAGGAATCCCGCACCGTCGCCCAGCTGGGGAAGAAACTTACACACGCCGAAGGCTGGACCCGGCATTCGCACCTGGGCTTCTGCGGTGAGGCGGACAATCCGCTGCGGGAAGCGCTTAAGTCACTGGCCTTGCCCCGCTAGCCACCGATCACTGGCAACTCACTTCCGAAAACAGGATGAACAAGCGCGCCAAAAAGGTTCTAATCATCGGCGTGTTCGTGGCTGCCCTGTGGGTGATTATCGTTGCACTTCATCCTGCCACCCGCGGGTTCCTCGCCGCGCAAGAGGTTGGTATCCGTGAGGCCGGCACTTGGGAAGACGACGTCCAGAACTGGAACCGGGCGTTCGGCGAACAACCGCCGGCAGACATCAAGGTCATGCACTCGAAGTATTGGCGGTCCGATCACTTTACCGTGGAATTCACCTACTACTTTGAGGTCGAGCCCACACCGGAGTGGAAGGATTCATTCCTGAAGAAGCATGGGCTGGGTTACGTTTCGCCGGCAGTCGCCCGCAGCTTTCGCGCTGACACCCACATTGACGACACACCAGAGTGGTTCGCTCCTGCTCCGGTTGAACTTTACGACACTTGGGATGAGCCCGGGAAATTCGGATCAGTCTGGATCAACAAGACAAATGGCCATCTGTTCTTCTACAAATTTCAGCTTTAGTCGCTTGCTCGGCAGGCGACCAACCGACTGTCGGTGGACCATCCGACGTCCGAATCGGCTGATCGTTCCACACAGCCCAGCACCGCGCGTTTAGAATGAAATCCCGCCTCGACCAAGCGCTGGTGGACCGCGGCTTGTGCGAAAGCCGCGCCAAGGCGCAGCGCGCCATCATGGCCGGGCAAGTCCGTGTGAACGGCCATCCGGCCAAGAAGGCCAGCGATCCGGTGCGAGACGGCGATCAGGTCGAGTTGCTCGCCGGGGACAAGTTCGTGAGCCGCGGCGGCCACAAGCTGGAACACGCCCTCGTCCACTTCGGCGTCGAGGTGACTGGCGTCACCGCCCTCGACCTTGGTTCCAGCACCGGCGGGTTCACCGACTGCCTGCTGCAACACGGCGCCGCGCGGGTCTTCGCCGTGGATGTCGGCACCAATCAGCTCGCGTGGAAGCTCCGCAACGATCCCCGCGTCGTCGTGATGGAGCAGACCAACGCCCGGCACCTCACCGCGGCGTCGTTCGGCCCCGATTTCACCGCCTGCGACCTGATCGTCGCCGACTGTTCCTTCATTTCGCTGCGCAAGATCCTGCCGCCCGCCGCTCCCCTACTCCGCGCTGGCGGCCGATTCGTGGCGCTGGTGAAGCCGCAGTTCGAGGCCGGCAAGGAAGAGGCCGACCGCGGCGAAGGCGTGATCACCGATCCCGCCGTCCACGCGCGCGTGCTGGCGGAACTGGAAGAGTTTGTCGCCGGCCAGCCGCTGGGCTTAGTCTGGCGCGGCGTCACGGAAAGCCCGTTGCTCGGTCCCGCCGGCAACAAGGAGTTCCTCGCGCTCCTCGAAAAGACCGCGTGAAGCAAGTCGCCGCCAAGATCCGCCGCGTGGGCCTGATCGCGAACCCGGAGAAGCCGGACGTGGTCCGGCTGGTGCGCCGCGCCCTGAAGTGGGTTGCGGCGGCCCGGCGCACCGTGGTGCTGGAGGCCAACACGGCCGCGATGCTCGGCGGCAAGGTGCGCACCGCCTGCTCCATGGCCGAGCTGGCCGCCAGCACGGACCTTATCCTCGTCTTCGGCGGCGACGGCACGATGCTCAAGGCCGCCCGCGAGATCGCCGGCCACGCCACGCCGATGCTGGGCATCAACGCCGGCCACCTCGGGTTTCTCACGGCCGTTTCGCCCAACCACCTGCAGGCCGCCCTGCACCGGATCTGGGAAGGCCGCTTCCAGATCGAGGAACGGGCATTGCTCGAAGGTGTGGTCTGCCGCGGCCAGGAACATTCGACGCAGCTGGCCCTGAACGATTTTGTGCTGAGCCGCGGTCTGGCCTCGCGCCTGATCGAGCTGGAGGTGCGCGTGAATGACGAACTGCTCACGCGCTACCGCTGCGACGGTTTCATTGCCAGCTCGCCCACGGGTTCCACGGCCTACTCGCTCGCCGCCGGCGGCGCGATCGTGAGTCCTGACACCGAGGCGCTCACCCTGACGCCGATTTGCCCGCACACGCTCAGCATCCGGCCGGTGGTGGTGAACCTCGCCTCGACCGTGTCGGTCAAGGTCGTGAGCTCGCGGCTGGTCGCGATCCTCGCCGCCGACGGCCAGCAGCAGGTCGAGCTGTCCACCGGCGATTCGGTGACCATCCGGCGCAGCGCCCGCTCGGTGCGACTGCTGCAACTGGAGGGTTCCAATTTCTTCAGCACCCTCCGCCTCAAGCTGGGCTGGTCCGGTTCCAACGTCTGATTTTTCCGCACCCCATGGTCCGCCTCAAAGACATCGCGCAGGCCGCCGGCGTTTCCGTCATGACGGTGAGCAAGGCGCTCCGCGACAAACCCGACCTCTCCGCCGCCACCAAGGATCGCATCCGCCGCCTGGCCGAGCAGATGGGCTACGTGCCTGACGTCTCCGCGCAGAATCTTCGCACCGGCAACACCCGCATCCTCGGCCTCGTGCTCTCGACCAGCACCAACCCGGTCAACGCCCGCATCTGCATGGCGATCGAGGAACAGGCCTACGAACTCGGCTACGAAGTCCTGCTGGCCCACACACTGAACCGCACCGACCGCGAGGAAGCCGTGCTGCGCCGCCTGATTTCCCGGCGGGTGGACGGCATCTTTATCGCCCCCGTTTATCGGCTGGAACCTACCGCCGCGATCTACGAGGAGCTGGAACGCCGCGAGATCCCGACCGTGCTGCTCGGCCACCGCGCGCCGTTCTGCGCCGGCTTCCCCGCCGTCGAGACCGACGACGTGAATGCCTCCGCCGCCGTGACCCGGCACCTGCTGGAACTCGGGCACCGGCACATCGCCTACTTCGCCGGGCCGATGATCTGTCCGTGGGCGCAGGAACGGCTCGAAGGCTACCGTCGCGCCCACCGCGACGCCGGCGTGCCGACCGACGACACGCTGGTCTTCAATGCCGGGTCCACCCTCGAGGAAGGCGCCTCGGCCGCGCTCCAGTTTCTCCAGGAACAACCCGGTGCCACCGCGATCCAGTGCGTGAACGACCTCGTCGCCATCGGCGCCGGCGACACGCTGCTTAACCAGGGCCTGAAGATTCCCCAGGACCTCAGCCTCGCCGGCTACGGCAACGTGCTCACGAGCGAATACTTCCGCGTGCCCCTCACCACGGCCCGTCAGCCCAAGCTACGGATGGGTTCCGTCGCGATGGAACTGATGCAGCGCCAACTGCGTGGCGAAGTAGTGAAGACCGTTCGCCTGCCCGCGGAACTGGCGATCCGGGCGAGCACCGGGGCGCCAGGTTCGGGCGCTTCAGCCTAACCGGCCCAAAAAACCTGCTGCCGGCGGGACGCCGGCAGCACATTTTCAGCCCCCCAGCGTGGTAGGATCCGTCACGTCGCCCTTGTTGAATTCGACATATTCCTCCGTGAGGTCGGCGGCATACATCAGCGCGGCGCCCTTCCCTAGGTTCAGCCGGATGTGCAGGTCGAACTCCTTCGGTGCGGCGGCGGCACAAAGCTCCTTGTAGGTTGCCTTCGTCGGCTGACCGCGCTTCAGGCTCCAGAGCACCTTGCGGCTGCCCGGCGCGCTGTAGCCAATGTCCACCTTGCTCTCCACGATGGTTGCCGGGCTGTAGCCGAGTGCGTCGATGATCCGGCCCCAGTTCGGATCACCGCCGTGCCAGCTGGTCTTCACCAGCGCGCTGTTCGCCACCGCCCGGGCCGCGGCATCCGCGTCGGCGATGTTCTTCGCGCCCTCGACCCGAACGGTCACCACGCGATGCACGCCTTCGCCGTCGCACACAATCTTCTTGGCCAATGTCAGGCAGACGTGCGTGAGCGCCGCCTGGAAGACTTGGAACTCGGCGCTCGAAACCTTGAACTTCGCGTTCCCGGCGAGGCCGTTCGCCAGCACCAGCACCGTGTCGTTGGTGCTCATGTCGCCGTCCACGGTGATGCGGTTAAAGCTGTTCGCCACCGCCTCGCGCAGGGCCGCCTGCAACACCTTGGCCTCAATGGCGGCGTCGGTCGTGATGAAGCCCAGCATCGTGGCGTGCAGTCCCTGCGGCAGCGCGGCCGGACGCGCCCCGGTGGCGCTCATGCCCGGCTGGATCATGCCCGCGCCTTTGCACATGCCACCCAGGCGAACCGTCTTCCCGCCCAGCTTGAACTCGATGGCGACCTGCTTCGGCTTCGTGTCGCTGGTCATGATCGCCTCGGCCGCGTGCGCGGCGTGCTCGACCGTGGCGCCCAGCAGCGGCGCGGTGGCGAGGATGCCGGCATTGACCTGCTCCATCGGCATCGTCACCCCGATGCGGCCGGTCGAACCGACGAGCGCGTAGCCGTCCTTGATGCCCAGCGTCTTCTCGGTCAGGCGCACCATGGCGAGGGCGTCCTTCATGCCCTGCTTGCCAGTGCAGGCGTTGGCGTTGCCGGAATTGACCACGACAGCCTGGGCGATGCCCTTGGCGACGCGCGGCACGCAGACCTTCACCGGGGCGGCGCAGATCTGGTTCGTGGTGAACATGCCGGCGACCGAGCACGGCACGTCGGATACGATCAGCGTCAGGTCCCGCTTCTGGCCCTTGTTGGAACCCTTGCCAGTGCCCAGGCGCTTGATGTCGCAGAACACGCCGGCGGTGCGGAATCCCTGCGGCGCCACGATCGCGCCCTCCACGTCTTTGAACTTCAACTTCACGGGCGCGGATGAACTCACACGCGGCCCTCGAATCAATCGCGAAATGGGTGCGAACCCTCCTCCGAGAGCGGCATCGGGATCTTTGGACTGCGGGGCCAAGGCACCGCTTTGGCTTCGCGGTGGCGACAGCTGCGCCAACGGATCGTTCCAACGGCGCAGCCAAAGCGGCGTCATGCCGCCGCAGTCCAGAACGATTCTGGCGTGACGACGGCGAACGAATTCGCACCATTCTTCCGTGCCTGAGCCGAAGACACCATGGCCGCACGCGCCGCCGCATATCCTCAGTGCGGCAGGAACTTATTTCGTCACCGCGGGCACCTACCTACGCCAGCACCATTTTCGCGGTCCGGAACGCCACTCCGTTCTCCATCGTGGACTCCTGTCAGTGGCCGACGAATTCGGCTGGCAGTTGGAGGCGTGGGCAGTGTTTTCGAACCACTACCACTTTGTCGGCCACTCACCGGCCAAGGATGAGGAAGCTGAGTCGTTGCGGGTCATGTTGGGAAAACTTCACGGCAAGCTATCCGCCTGGGTGAACCGGCTGGATTCAACCGCCGGCCGGAAAGTCTGGCACAATTTCCGGGAGACCCGGTTGACCTTTGATCAGTCCTTTCGCGCCCGCCTGAATTACGTTCACCAAAACGCGGTTCATCACGGACTGGTGCCCGTGGCCAACCAATACCCTTGGTGCAGCGCGGCATGGTTCGAACGCACGGCCACTCCGGCTCAAGTAAAGACGATCTACGGGTTCAAGACCGACCAACTTGAGGTCTATGACACCTACTCGCCGACACCGGACTGGTGAATTTGGACTGCGGGGCCATGGCACCGCGTTGGCTTCGCGGTGGCGACAGCTGCGCCAACGGATCGTTCCAACGGCGCAGCCAAAGCGGCGTCATGCCGCCGCAGTCCAAAGCGGGTTAAGTCCGCTTCAGCTTCGGCCCCTTGGCCGTGTCCTCGACCACCCACCCCTTTGCCTTCAGTTCGTTCCGGATCACATCCGCGCGGGCGAAGTCCTTCGCCTTCTTGGCGGCGACGCGCTCGTTGGCGAGGGCGAGGATATCCACAGGCGCTTCGTCCGACGCCTTGGCGCCAAGACCGAACACGGAATCAATCCTGGTCCACTCCGCCAGCGCGGCGGCGGCTTGGGCGGGCGACAACTGGCCTTCCGCCAACGCCCGGTTTGTGTCCCGCACCCAATCGAACACGACGCCCCATGCCTTCGAGACATTGAGGTCGTCGTCCATCGCGGCGGTGAAGTCGGCCACCAGTTCAGGCGAGGGCGCCTGAACGACAGACTCAGGCGAGGGCGCCTGAGCCACTAGCTCACGAAGCTTCGCGAGGCATTCGTCAATCCGGGCAAGCTGCGCGCGGGCGCCGTCGAGACCGGCGAGGGTAAAATTGAACGTCTCCCGAAAATGCGCGCTGAGCAGCAGCGTCCGGACCTCCCGCCCCGTGTAGCCCTTGGCAATGAGGTCGCGCACGGTGAAGTAGTTCCCGAGCGACTTGCTCATCTTCTTGCCCTCGACGAGCAGGTGCGCGCCGTGCAGCCAGTGCTTCACGAAGGGCCGTCCGGGCGTTTGCATGCCGGCGCCTTCGCTTTGGGCGATCTCGTCTTCATGGTGCGGAAAGGCTAGGTCCTCGCCGCCGAGGTGCAGGTCGAAGCTGGGGCCCAGGATCGCCGTGCTCATGGCGCTGCACTCAATGTGCCAGCCAGGCCGCCCCTGCCCCCACGGGCTCTCCCAGAACACGTCGCCATCATCCGGCACACGGGCCTTCCACAGCGCGAAGTCGGCGAGGGATTCCTTGTCGTATTCGTCGTTGGCCACGCGCTCGCCGACCCGCATGGCGTCGAAGTTCAGGTTCACGAGCTGGCCGTAGCGGCAGCCGCAGCCGCGATACTTCTCGATGCTGAAATAGACCGAGCCGTCGGCCGCCCGGTAGGCGATGCCGCGTTGTTCGAGCTTCTGGATGAGCGCGATGATCTGCGGCATGAACTCGGTCGCCCGCGGCAGGTGATGCGGCCGGAGGCAATTCAACATGGCCAAGTCATCTAGGAAGGCCTCGGTGTAAGTTGCCGTGAACTCGCGGAGCGTTTTCCCCGACTCGCGGACCCGCCGGATGATCTTGTCCTCCACGTCCGTGATGTTCATGACGTGGTTCACGCCGAAGCCCCGGAATTCGAGGTAACGCCGCACCAGGTCGGCGAACACGAACGTGCGGAAGTTCCCGATGTGACCGAAGTCATAGACCGTGGGACCGCAGCAATACATCCCGATCGCGGGGCGTCCCGCGGCGTCACGGGCGTCGGGGAAAAGCGGTTCGAAGGGCTCGACGCGGCGCGTGAGCGTGTTGAATAGCTGCGGACGGGAATCACCCATAGGTTACGGCGCGCAAGGTAGGCGGCGGCCGAACGGGGGGAAGCGGGAAGTGCGGACGCAAGAGGAACAGGGCGCGCGCCTCTTGTCATCCTGGGGTCAACTTGCCTTGCTTCCAGGAGGGCCGTGCCAGCTGGGGAGACCGTGATGGCGCGAGGCTGCCGTGAGCTTGCTTTTGGCGGCGGCATGACCACCGTGCCGCGCGCCCTTGGAAGTAGCACCTGGGCCTGCCCGTTTCGCCAAACCTCACATGAGAAAGCCACACCGCTCCTTGCTTGGATCCCTGGTCTTCACCCTCGTCGCTGTCCTGCTGGGTGGCTTGGCCGGCTTGCCTTCGGCCCACGCCGCGGTGGGCGACCTCGATCCGCTCAATCTCATGCTCGATGAGTATGTGTCGGCCACCGTGGTGCAGCCGGATGGCAAGACCATCCTCGTGGGCGGATTCACCTCGGTGCTGGGCGAGCCGCGGAACCGCATCGCGCGGCTGAATGCGGACGGTTCGCTGGACATGGACTTCAATCCCAACGTGAACAGCGCGGGTGCAACCGTCGAGTGCGTGGCGGTGCAGGCGGATGGCCGGGTGGTGATCGGCGGCAGCTTCAGCTCGGTCGGCGGCACACCGCGGAACCGCATCGCGCGGCTGAATGCCAACGGCTCGCTGGACAACAGCTTCAACCCCAACCCGAACGGCCCCGTATACTGCCTGGCGGTGCGCCGGGACGGGAAAGTGTTGTTCGGCGGTTATTTCGGCAATCTCCAGCCCGGCGGCGTGGGCTCGCCCGTGCAGCGGTTTGGGATCGCGCGAGTAGACACGAATGGCATCCCGGATACCTTCAACCCTGGCTTGACCACCTTAGTCCGCAGCTTGGTATTGCAGCCGGATGACACGGTGCTGATCGGCGGCGATTTCCCGCACAGAGTCGCGCGGCTGAATCCGGTCGGCACGCTGGATCCAACCTTCACTCCAAATTTGACAGGCACCGTCCAGGCCTTGGCGGTGCAGGCAGATGGCCAAGTGCTAATCGGCGGCGGGCCGTTTACGGTTTCGGGCGTGCCGCGCCTGGGCATCGTGCGGGTGACTGCGGCTGGCGTGCTGGACAGCTTTAATCCCAATCTGGATTTCGCCGGGAGCGCTGAAAACGTCAGCAGCATCGCGGTGCAGGCGGATGGCCAGGTGCTGCTCAGTGGCAAATTCACCGTGCTCCAGCCCAATGGCATGGGCCCGCTCACGCCGCGCAACGGCGTCGCGCGGGTGACTGCGGACGGTGAGCTGGACCCCGGCTTCTATCCCAAACCCAGTAGCCCCGCGGGTTCCGTTGTTTCCGGCATCGGGTTGCAGGCGGATGGCAAGGTGCTGCTTGGCGGCCCGTTCACGGTCTTCGATCTCGGCTTGCCGACGGCCACAAACCGCAGAGGCTTTGCCCGGCTGGAGAACGACCCGGCCACGCAGAGCCTCACGGTGCCCAGCGCGAGCCAGGTGCTCTGGACGCGCGGCGGCAGCTCGCCGGAGTGCTCGGTCGTCACCTTCGAGCTCAGCACCGATGGCGGGGCGACCTGGACCCCGCTCGGCCCGGATCCCTATGGCTTGGGCAACCGCGTGGGCACCACGGCCAACTGGCAGCTCACCGGGCTCAGCCTATCCGGCAGCGGCCAGATCCGCGCCCGCGGGGTGACGCACGGCGGTTTCTACAACGGCAGTTCCGGCCTCGTCGAGGCGGTGGCGAGCTTCGACGCCCCGGAGGTCGCCGTCACCGGCAACGGCGTGGGCATCGCGGATGGCGATGCCACACCCACCGACACGGATCACACGGACTTCGGCAACGTGGACCTCGCCGGCGGCGCGCAGGTCCGCACCTTCACCATCACCAACAGCGGCACGGCGGAGCTCACGCTCGGCAACTTCACCGTCGGCGGCGATCATCCGGCGGATTTCACCGCCACGCCGCCACAACCCGCCGGGCCCCTCGCGCCGGGCGGCAGCACGACGTTCCAGGTGACCTTCAACCCGACCGCGCTGGGCTTGCGCAGCGCGACCCTGAGCTTCGTCAACAACGACGCGGGCGAGGACCCCTACGACTTCAGCATCCAGGGCACGGGGTATGTGCCCGGCCCGGGCGACCCTGACCCGGCCGTGGACAATTCCGGCATCAGCGGGGTGCGGGCCGTGGCGGTGCAGCCGGACGGGAAGACGATCATCGCGGGCAGCTTCACCTCGGTGAAGGGCGTGCTGCGGAACCGCCTCGCGCGGCTGAACGCGGACCACACGGTCGACCCGACCTTCGACCCCAACGTAGGCAGTGTCACCCCGCCCACCAACGAGGGGGAGTTGCCGGAGGTGTTTTGCGTGGCGGTGCAGGCGGATGGCAAGGTGCTGCTCGGCGGCAGCTTCACCACGGTCGGGGGCACGCCGCGCAACTACCTCGCGCGGCTCGAAGCGAATGGCACGCTGGACCCGGACTTCGTCCCCAGCGCCTACGGCTTCATCAATTGCCTGGCGGTGCAGGCGGATGGCCAGGTGCTGGCCGGCTACGGCCCGGCGACCTTCCCGGGGGGCGGCGGCGTGACGGGCAACTTCATCGTGCGGCTGAACGCGGCCGACGGCTCGAAGGACCCAAGCTTCACCGGTGGCGCGAACAACGCGGTCCTCACTCTGGCGGTCCAGGGGGATGGCAAGGTGGTGGTCGGCGGTGCCTTCGACCGGCTCGCGGGCGGCGGCGTGCCCTTCACGGTCCGGAACTACATCGGCCGGTTCCTTGCGGACGGGCAGGTGGACCCCAACTTCAATCCCAACGCGAACAACGTGGTCCTGAACGTGGCGGTGCAGGCGGATGGCGACGTGCTCCTCGGCGGCTGGTTCACCACGCTCCAGCCCGGCGGCGCGGGCCCGGTCACGGCGCGCAACCGCATCGCACGGGTTACCACCAGCGGCACGCCGGACGGCTTCAATCCGAACGCGGACGGCCGCGTCCATAGCCTGGCCGTGCAGGCGGATGGGCAGGTGCTCTTCGGCGGCAGTTTCAACACGGTCGATGGCACGCCCAGAGACGGCATCGCGCGGGTGAACGCCAACGGCACGTTGGACCCTGTTTTCAGTGGCAGCGCCGGCAGCCCGGTCAACGTGGCGGTGCGGGCGGACGGCAAGGTGCTGCTCAACGGCCGGTTGCTGGGGAACGGCCCGGCCACACAGAGCCTCACCGCGCCCGCTGCCGACCAGGTGCTCTGGTCGCGCGGCGGCACGGCGCCGGAGCTCTCGCGCGTCACCTTTGAACTCAGCACCGACGAAGGCGCGACCTGGAGCGCCCTCGGCGCGGGCGGGCGCGTCGGCACCACCGCCAACTGGCAGCTCACCGGTCTCTCGCTTCCCCCCAGCGGCCGGCTCCGTGCCCGGGGCGTGACCGGCAATGGAGGCAGCTCCGGCCTCGTCGAAGCCGTGGCGGACTTCGGCGTGTCGCCCGGGCCCGAGATCGCCGTGCGCGGCAACGACGTGAACATCCCGGACGGCGACGACACCCCCGCCATCGGCGATTTCACGGACTTCGGCAACGTGAACGTCACCGGCGGCACGCTGGTCCGCACCTTCACCATCGCCAACATCGGCCAGATGCCGCTCACGCTCGGCAGCGTCACCGTCGGCGGCGCGGGCGCGGCGGATTTCACCGTGAGCTTGCAACCTGTCTCGCCCGTCCCGGCCAACGGCAGCACGTTCCAGGTCACCTTCGACCCGAGCGTGGTCGGCCTGCGGGAGGCGACCTTGAGCTTCAGCAACAACGACGCGTTCGAGAACCCATACGACTTCGCCATCCAGGGCACCGGCACGCTCACCGCCAGCCTGCCGCCGCCCGTCGTGGTGAGCGGTTCGGACGTGGTCGTCGCCTTCGTCGGGGAGCCGGGCCGCCGTTACCGGGTGCAATACCTGACCGGTTTCCGGCCGCCCTTCGTCTGGGCGGATTTCGAGCCGCCGGCCACGTTCACCGCGCCCGCCAGCGGCATCATCCGCCACACCGATCGCGCGCCCGGTGATGGCACCCGCTTCTATCGCACGATTCCGAACCCGTG
>JBIIUN010000437.1:0-4170 GCA_044339945.1 Kapaibacterium sp. (SeqCode) | reverse complement strand
GCGGAGGACACGCTCATCCTCTTCCACCCCGATTTTCTGCCGATAGCCGAGGGGTTGGCGCCGAAGCTGGGCTGTGTCCGCCAGTGGGTTTCGCTCAGCGACCACGGCCAGCCGCCGGCCACGGCGCTGCCTTTGGCCGGCGATTACGAGGCCTTGGTTGCCGCCGCGCCGACCGGGTTCCGTTTCCCGGACCTCGACGAAAACACGGTCGCGACGCTGTTCTACACCACCGGCACCACGGGTGATCCCAAGGGGGTGTTCTTCACCCACCGGCAGATCGTCCTGCACACGCTCACCGTCACGATGGGTTTCGCCGCCCAACCCGGTCCCGTGACCCTGCACGCGGCGGACATCTACCTGCCGCTCACGCCGATGTTCCACGTCCACGCGTGGGGCATTCCCTACATCGCCACGATGCTGGGGTTGAAGCAGATCTATCCCGGCCGTTACGAACCGCAGCTCCTGCTCGACCTCATCGCGAAACATCGCCCCACCTTCTCGCACTGCGTGCCCACCATCCTCCAGATGCTGCTGCACCACCCGAACAGCCCGGCGGTCAGCTTCGAGGGCCTCAAGCTGGTGATCGGCGGCGCCCCGCTGCCCAAGGGCCTGGCCCTGGTCGCCGGCGCGCGGGGTATCCGCATCATGGGCGGCTACGGGATGTCCGAAACTTGCCCGGTCGTCGCCGCGCCGCATCTCAAGCCGGAGCACGAACACGCGGATGCCGCGACGCAGCTCGACGTGCTGACACGCACCGGTTTCCCGTTCCCGCTGGTGGACGTCGGCATCTGGGGCGACGACGACCAACTACTGCCGCCCGGCAAGGACAACGTCGGCGAACTCGTCCTCCGCTGCCCATGGCTCACGGCTGGCTACCACCGCGATCCCGAACGCAGCGCCCAGCTCTGGCACGGCGGCTGGCTGCACACCGGCGACATCGCCTACCGCGACGAGGACGGCTACATCCGCATCACCGACCGCCTCAAGGACGTCATCAAGATCGGCGGCGAATGGATCTCCTCGCTCGAGCTGGAAAATGCCCTGAGCCAGCACGAGGCCGTGAAGGAAGTCGCCGTCGTTGGCCGGCCCGACCCGAAGTGGGACGAACGCCCCCACGCCGAAGTCGTCCTGCGCGACGGTTTTGCCGGCAAGGTGTCCGAACGCGACCTCGGGAAATACCTGCACACCTTCATTGATTCCGGTGCCATCCACAAACGCGCCGTGCTCACCGAAATCCGGCTCGCCGACGCCATTCCCAAGACCAGCGTGGGCAAGCTCGACAAGAAGACTCTACGCGCCCAGCTCAAGGCCGCGACCGTCGCCCGGGGTTGATCCGACGGCCGGCGCGCCGGCACTTCGGCGGGTTCACCGGTCCGGCCGCGGGTGCTGGCTCGCGAGCAATTGGACCTCGACGAGCAGTTGGGTGGGCGTGAACGGCTTGAGCAGCAGGCGGGACCGGGGAAGCCCCGCGATTTCACGTTCTACCTCCTCGGTCGCATAGCCGCTGCAGAACAGGATCGGCACGCCGGGCCGGAGCGAGCGGATTTCGCGCGCGACCACCCAGCCGGTCATGCCGGGCATCAGCACATCGAGCACCACGAGGTCGATGGCATCGGCGTTGGCGGCGAAGGTCCGGACCGCGGCCGGTCCGTCCGTGGTTGGGTAGACGAGGTGGCCCGCGCCGGCGAGGACCCGTTCCGCCAGTTGCAGGACGACCGTTTCGTCATCGACGATCAGGATTCGCCGCAGGTCTGACGGAGGCGCGGGCGCGAGGGCGCCCGGGGTCGTTTCGCCGAGCCCGGCCGGCAACGCGCAGACCGGGAAACGCAGCCGGAACGTGGTGCCCACCTTCGGGGTGCTTTCGACCGTGATCTGGGCTTGGTGCTGCTGGACGACTCCGTAGACGACCGCGAGGCCGAGGCCGGTGCCCTTGCCCCGCTCCTTGGTCGTGAAGAAGGGCTCGAAAATCCGCCCGAGGCGATCCGCGGGAATGCCCGCGCCGGAGTCGGCGAAGGTCAGTTCCACCCATTGCCCGGGCAGCGCCCAGGGGGGGGTGACCGCCGAGTCCGCGGGCAGTTCCAGCGCCCGGAGCGTCAGGGTGATGTCGCCGCCGTCCGGCAGGGCGTCGCGGGCGTTGGCGGCGAGGTTGAGCAGCACCTGGTTGAGCTGGCCGACGTCGGCGAGGATCGGCGGGAGTTGCGGCGGCGAATCCAGTTCGATCCGGACATGCGCGCCGACCAGCGGGCGGAGCATCTTGAGCGCCTCCCGGACGGTCTGCCCGAGATCGCAGCGGTGCATTTCCACGGCCTCCCGACGGCTGAAGGCGAGGAGTTGCCGCGTCAGGTCGGAGGCGCGGACGGCGGCCCGGCTCACTTCCGCCAGGTGCTCCTCGCGGGTGGCGCCGTTCATGTCGGGGTCTTGGCGGACGATGTCGGTGAAGCCGCCGATGATCTGGAGCAGGTTGTTGAAATCGTGGGCGATGCCGCCGGCGAGCCGGCCCACCGCCTCCAGCTTCTGGGACTCGCGCAGCTGCCGTTCGAGGGAGGATTGCCGTTCCTCCGCCGCGTGGCGGTCGGAGATGTCGCGGGCGATGGCGAGGACGAATTCCCGGCCGTCGCGCTGGCTGAGGCGGACGGCCACCTCGACCGGCACCGGGCGGCCGTCAGGTGGACGCAGCTCGGTTTCAAACCGCTTCCGGGGTTCGAGCCGCAGGTCCGTCACCAACTGGTCCCAGGAGGTGGCCGGGGGCAGCAGCCCGAGGCCGGCCGGGGTGAGCGTGGCCCACTGCTCGCGCCCGACGCCGAGCTGGCGCGCCACCGAGGCGCTGGCATCCACCAGCACCCCGTCGGGTAATTCCAGCACGAAGACGCTGTCGGCCGACTGGTCGAGCAGTTCGCGCAGCAGGCGATTCTGCCGTTCGGCCTCGCGGCGCTCGTCGAGCAGCCGGGTCGCCTGCTCCAGCCGGCGCCGGGCGTCGCGGGTGCGGAAACTGAGCAAGGCCCAGCCGCCCCAGGAGAACAGGCCGGCCAACCCGAGGGCCCCGCCGACCTGCACGGGGCGGCGTTCCCACCACGCGGGCAGGATTTCGACGCGCAGCTCCTGCGGATGCCGGCTCCACGGTTCGCCCAGACGGGCCGGGGTGACCTGAAACCGGTATCGGCCGGTCGGCACAAACGGGAAGCTGGCCCGCAGTTCGGCGGTCTCCTGCCAGGGTGGTTCTTGGGCCCCCTCCGGCCAAAGCCGGACCCGGTAGCGCAACAGCTCGGGCGCGGCAAAATCGAGGCCTAGGTAGTCGAACACCATCAGCGCGCTGCCGTGGGGTAGGGTCACCGACGGCGGCGGTTCCGCGATGAGCCGCTCCACCGCGGGCGAATCCCCATGGGGCGGGGCGAAGTAACTGACCTGGCGGATCGCGGCCGCCGGCGCCTCCGGCCGGGGGCCGAACCGGGTGGGATCAAACCGGACTAGGCCGGCCACGGTGCCGAACCACAGCGTGCCGTCGGGCGCCCGCACCGCGGTCGGCTGGTGATTCCGCCGGAACTCCAGCGACGTGACGCCGTCGGCCGGACCGAAGGTTTGGGCGGCGGCGAATTCCTGGAGCCCGTTGGCGGTCGCCTCCGCCTCGGTCAACGGCAGGCGCATGAGCCCCCGGCGGGTGCCGAGCCAGAGATTGCCCAACGCATCGTCCACCAGGCTGAGGACCGGCGCGGACACGTCGAGGCCGGGGACCTTCACGAAGCTGAGTTGGCCGGCCTGCCACCGGGCCAGGCCGAGGCCCGACGTGGCGAGCCACAGGGAGTTGCCCAGCGGATACATCGCGTAGATGCCGTGCTCGCCCAGCGACTCGGGGGCGAGGGGCTGCCAACCGTTCGGCGGGTCGAGATGCCAGAGCCCCCGGTCGGAGGTCGTGACGAAGAGCCCGCCGCCGGGATCATCCAGCAACTGCTCGATGGTCATTGCCTCGTTGGGCGCCGGGATGAACTCGATCTCTCCCCGGCGCCACGTCGCCACGCCACCCACGCAGGCGGCCCAGACCTGCCGATTCCGGTCCAGATGGAGGGAACGCACGGCGCGCGGGCCGAGGCGGGGATGCCGGATGTGGGTCCAGTTTCCGCCTTCGCGCCGGAACAGCCCCGCGTCGTAGGCGGCCCACCAGACTTCCGGCGACTC
>JBIIUN010000057.1:0-14819 GCA_044339945.1 Kapaibacterium sp. (SeqCode) | reverse complement strand
AACCCGTCGCCGACCGCCCGGCGCAGCTTTTGGACGACCGGCATCATCCGCATCGTGTGCGCGACCGCGACCTTGAGTCCGCGGCCCTGCGCCTCGGCCAGCACGGCGTCGGCCTCGGCCGGCGTGCGCGTGAACGGCTTCTCCACATACAGGTGCGCCCCGGCCCGGAGACAAGCCAGCGCCACCTCGGCGTGCTGGTCGGCGTGGCGCATCGCGAGGGAGATCACCTGCGGGCGTTCCCGCTCCAGCATCTGACGCCAGTCGGCATAGGTCCGTGCGGCACCGATGGTTTTCGCCGCACGATTCCGGCCCGCTTCCACGGGGTCCGCGACCCCGACGACGTCAATTCCCGCCCGCCCGGTGAAAATGGATTCCAGTCCGTGCCCGTAATCGCCACGCCCCATGTGCCCGATGACCGCCGCGCGCATTGGCGCTTCACCAGCCCCGAGCAATGGAACCGTCCCCAAGCCGCCGGCCACTGCCAGCAGGAAGTCACGACGCGTGGAAGTCATGCCGTTAGCTCGGCGTGTCGCCCCGGCAAAATCGAGCGGAAAGTCGGGGCCGGTGATGCCGAATTCCAGACGAACCGAAAAGGCCCGTGAACAAGCTCACGCCGAAACGCAGACCTAGATTCCACCTCACCGGCCAGGGACTTCTTCCTCGGCGATTTCGCCGAAAGTCGGTGCGGACCACAGCCGCAGCGTGCCGTCCGGACTGGAGGCGCCCAGCCACCGGCCATCCGGGGAGAAACGGACCGTGGACATCGGCCGGTTCACCTCGGAATCCAGGGTGAGGAGCTCCATTTGATTCACCGGATCAAAGATCTTCACGCCTTCGCGTCCGTGGCTGCCCACCGCCAGGCGTTCGCCGTCGGGCGAAAAGGCGACGCTGTGTGTGCCCAGCAGGAATCCGCCGAACTCCGCCACCCGGCGCGGCGGATCCAATTGCCACAGGGCCGCCCGCCCCGCGGCGCTCGACACGGCGAGAAGGTGCCCGGCCGGGTCCAGCGCCACCCCGGTGATCTGGCGCAGGCCGAGTTCAACCGGGCTCATTCTGCCGGCCGAAAGCGATCGCAAGTCCGCCTGACCATCAGACGAAACCGACGCAAACCAGCCGGGCGAATCCGAGGTCGGTTCGCGGGCAGCGGCGAAGTTGAAACCCCGGAATCCCGGGTTCGCCGGCCACGTTTCCATGGCCTTCCCCTCCGGCAGGCTCCACCGGGTGTAGGTGTGTTCCTTGGGCTGGAGCGTGATGAGGTTGGTCGTCGCGGGCAGGAGCGCCACGGGCACCCGGAAGTCGGTGCCCGAACCGATTTCAACCAGCCGTTGGCCCGTCCGGAGATTCCAGACCACCAGGCCGCCATTGCGGACGCCCGCGGCAAACCAGCGGCCGTCGGCGGACAGCGTGCCGCCAAGGCGGGTTGGCCCCACCTGAAACAGTTCGGTCCTCGCCGGGTTCCGGGCATGGTCCCAACGTCGGACCCGGCCCTGATCGTCCACGGCCACCAAGGCGCCGTCGTCCGCCGAGAAACCCCAGTAACGAACCTTCCCGGGCAACGCCAACACGCCGCTGGCCGGAGCCGGCCGCCGCAGGTCCCAGGCATTCAGCTCACCGTCCTTGCCGCCGCTGAAAACCCTTTGGCCGTCCGCCGAAATGGCCAGGCACCAAACCTCGATCCGGTGCCCCCGCAGCGTGCGGAGCAGCCGTCCGTCCGCGGCATCCCACACCCGCAAGGTCTGATCGGCCCCGGCAGACACGAGGCGCGAGCCGTCTGGCAGGAACGCCACGTCGGCGACCCAGGCCGAGTGGCCCGACAGCGCCGGCAACTCCCGCCCGTCGTTCGTTGCCCACCGCCGCACCACGCCCCCGCCGCTGACGCCGGTGGCCGCCACCAGCATGGCGCCGTCGGGGGAAAGCACGAGCATCCGCAGTCCCCGGACGGTTTCGGCCGATTTCCAAAGCACTTCCCCGGTGCGGGCATCGAGCCAGACCAGCCGTTCGTCGGCGCCCACGTAGGCGACCCGGCTGAGGTCCGGACTGGCGGCAAAGGTCGGTTCCCAGCCGCGGATGGGCGGAACGACCGTCCGCCCCGCTCGGCGCCCGGAAGCCAAGTTCCAACGCTCGAGTTCCCCCTCCGTTGTCGCCGTCAGCAACTGCTGGCCGTCGCCGCTGAACGCCAGCCCGGCCGGCGTGCCGGCAAGCCTCAGGCGGGTGAGTGGCCGACCCAGCTCGGCATCCCAGACCAACACTTCACCCTGCGCGGCCCGCCCTTCGCGGCGCACGAAATAAGCCATCACGGAGGACACCGGCGAGAACCGCACCATCGCCACACGACTCGCGTCGGGCAGCAGCGTTCGCCGGCGGGACGCGACTTCCCAAACCGACACCGCGTCCGAACCGTCGACCGAAGCAAGCCAACGGCCGTCCGCCGACAGGCTGAGGTTACGCACCTCGTTGGTCAGGCGTCCGAGTGTGAACTCCGCCTCGCTGCGGGTCTGCTGCCAAAGGTAACGCCATTCCCAGCCCCGCAGGTCCGGCTGCGCGGGGCCAGGCCGGTGGAGATCGAGCAACGCCACTGCCCGGCCGAGATTGTTCGCCGCCAGGGCTTGCTGGGCGAGATTGAGGTCGGCCGCATACGCCGGCCGCCAGGAGAGTTGGCTGAGCCGTTCCGCCTGCTGGCGCAGGCGGGCTTCGTCTTCCCGCGCCCGCTCCAGCCGTCCCCGCTGCAACTGCTCCTCGCGCGAGGCAAACACCTCCCGTTGGCGGGCATCGGCCGTTTCCCGGAGCTGCCACCGCAGCAGTGGCGCGCCCAGCAGCAGCGGCAGCAGGAACGCCGCGACCGTCGCAAACAACAGCGGCCGCCGGCGGAGCAATTTGCGGAAACGGTAGATCCGTCCCGGCGGTCGGGCTCGGACTGGTTCGTGCTCCAGCAGCCGCCGCACGTCGGCCGCGAACTCCGCGGCGCTCGGGTAACGTCGTTCGGGATCCTTCTCCAGCGCACGGAGCACGATCCAGTCGGCATCCCGGCCCAGATCCCGGGCCAGGCGGCCAGGCGTCGTCCCCCGGCACGCCGCCGCGGCCTCCCGGACCGGCGCCGCTTGCCGGGCCAGCGCGACCGAGGGCGGCGGGGGGTCCTGTTCGCGGATGGTCCGCCGCATGGCATCGATCCCGCCCGCCGCAAGTTGCTGCGGATCGAACGGCGGCACGCCCACCAGCAGCTCATGCAGGAGCGCCCCGAGACTGTAGACATCCGAACGCCGGTCCACCTCGCCGGGACGCAGGTCGGCCTGTTCGGGGCTCATGTAGGCAGGCGTGCCCAGCATCAACCCCGGCACCGTGAAGGTGTTCAGCCCGTCCAACTGCAGTCCCACGGCCTTGGCCACGCCGAAATCGATGATCCGCGGCCAAGGTTCACCATCCTGCCGGGTCACGAGGATGTTCGACGGCTTGAGGTCGCGGTGGATGATATGGCGTTCGTGGGCGTGCTCCATCGCTGCCGCCACGCGAAGGAACAGCCGAAGGCGTTCGTCCACGCTCAGCCGATCTTCGTCGGCGAAGCGGGTGATGCTGACGCCCTCGACGAACTCCATCGCGAAGAACGGCTGCCCCGTAGGCGTGGTCCCCGCATCGAGCACCCGTGCGATGTGCGGATGTTCCATGAGCGCCAGGGCCTGGCGCTCCACTTCAAACCGGGCGATCACGGCCCGCGAATCCATGCCCGGCTTGATGATCTTCAGCGCCACCCGCCGGCGCACCGGGAAATTCTGCTGCGCCGCGAACACCATGCCGCAGCCGCCGGAGCCGATCTCCCGCTCCAACCGATACCGCCCGATCCAGGAACCGAGCTGGGGACCGGCCGCCATCACGGCGTCCGGACGGCTGACCTGCACGGCCGGGCACTCCATGAACCCGTCGTCCACGTGGAAGGCAAGGAGTTCGTCCACGGACCGGAAAAGGACGCTGTCCCCCACACTCGCCGACTTCAGGAACTGTTGGCGCGGTTCCCCCGCGGGTTGCTCCAGGCACGCGAGGAACAGCTCCCGCGTGCGGGAACCGGAATTCGACGATGTGGGCTCCGCGTTCACGGCTGGGGAAACGTCAGGCCTGGGCGGTTTCGATGCGGCGGCGCAGCCACGCCCGGGCGAAGGTCCACAGGCGTTCGGCGGCCCGCAGGGAGAGCCCCTGCGCCGCCGCCGCCTCATCCATCGTCATCCCGACGAAGTAGCGCAGCTTCACCAGCTCCGCGGCGGCGGCATCCTCCTGGGCCAGGGCGTTCAGCGCCTCGTCCACCGCGAGCATCTCCTCGGCCGGCGCGATCACCGGCAGGTCGAGTTCCTCCAGTTCCAGGTGCTCGGCGCCACCGCCCCGCTTCAGGGCCTGCCGCCGGCGGGCCGATTCGACCAGGATGCGCCGCATCGCCTCCGCGGCGGCGGCAAAGAATTGCCCCCGGTCGTCAAACTGCACGCCGCTGCCACCCACGAGGCGCAGCCACGCCTCATGGACGAGCGCGGTCGGCTGCAACGTGTGGCCGGGCGCCTCCATGGCCATGCGGTAGCCGGCCATGCGCCGCAGCTCGTCATAGACGAGCGGCAGCAGCTCTTCGGGCGCGAGGGCCTGGGCCCCTGCTGAATCCGGCATTGCGGTTCCGTTCACCGGGATCATCGCTTCACTTCGGTCGGGTCATTCTGCTTCGGCATCCAAGGGCGAGGGTGCGAGCGGGTGCTCGCGGCTGGAGAGTGCCGCGACCGCAAACGGTTACAGCCCGTTGGCCGCTTGAATGGGGTAGTCGTCACAAACATGAACAAGCCCTGCGGGCGACATCGGACGCCGAATCCGCCCGCGCGCCCGCAAATAAATCTGCAAAAAGTTTGGCGGGATGAGGGATCGGATCGCGCAACTGCGGACAGATGCCCCGTCCCCTCAGGCTGGCTAAAGCCATGCCCCGGTGCGCCCTTCTGTCGAAGGGCGCCCTGAGGTGCTTGGTTTTGGCCGGCGGGCGGTTGGTCGCAGGCTGCGACTGTCGCTCACGGCGGGACCCACGGCATTCACATAACAATACATGCAGTTCATGTCGCTCCTATGCCATCCATGAATCCAACCAGTTCCACCCCGGCAGTTCCAACTGCCGGGCGGAAGAACCATGCGGGCGCCCAGCGCCTGCGCACCGGCCTCGCCGCGCTGACCGGCGCGGTGGGCCTGACCACGGCCATCGGCGGTGAAGTCACCTACGACTTCACGTCCGATCCGTCCTCGGTGCTCACCATCAGCGGCAACAACGACGCACCTTGGGTGTCCTCCGGCGGCAATCCCGGCGGCTTCCTCGCGATGACCTACTCGCAGAACAGTCAGGTCGCCGGTCTCGTGTTCCCCAACCTGGACCCGGGCAAGGTGGTCACGGGCTTCGAGTTCACCGCCGACCTTCGCGTGGGCAATGCCCAAGGCAATGATGGTCGCCCGGCCGACGGCTTCAGCGTCAGCTTCGCCCGTGACGGCGATCCTGTCCTGACCGACGCCAGCACCGGCTTCGCCGGCGGCATCCCCGAAGGCGGTTCCACCACCGGCATCGCGGTGTCCTTCGACACTTGGTCCGGCAACACGTTGCCCGACGGTCCCGACATCGAAGGCATCATCGTCCGCGTGGACAACGTCACCGTGAACCGCACGGGCCTGCCGACCCGCAACGGCGTGTGCACCGACAACACCTCGCTCCAGACCGGGCCCTACAATGCGGCCTACTGGACCGGCGGTGGCGATCCCCGTGATCCCGGCGCCTGGGCCGGCCTCTGCTGGCAGCCGTTCGGCATCACCATGGCCACGGACGGCAAGCTCACCGTGTCCTGGAAGGGCCGCAAGATCCTCGACGCGTTCCAGACCACCTACTTCCCGTCCGCGGGCCAGTTGGTGTTCGCCGGCCGCACCGGCGGCGCGAACGAGAACACGCACTTCGACAACATCAAGTTGAAGACCACCGCGGAAACCGTGACCGGCATCCCGGGCGCCCCGGGCAGCCTGGCCGCGGCCGAACTCGGCTCCCGCCGCGTGAGGCTCACCTGGGCCGCCGCGACGGTCCCGGGCAATGCCAATGCCCAGATCGCCTATGAGGTGGAACGCAACGGCGTGGTCATCGCCCCGCTCGTGACGACCCTCACCTATGATGACCGCGGCGTGTTGCCCGGCCAGTCCGTGACCTATAAGGTCCGCGGCAAGAACATCGCCGGAGTCGTTGGCACGGACGCCACCCTCTCGGTGACCACCGTGCAGGACGCGGACGGCGTCGGCTTCCCGCAGGCCGCCCAGTGGTCCGGCATCCCCGGCAACTCCGTGGCGGATGCGATCGCTGATCCCATCTTCGCCGGCCCGCCGACCCGCGTCCGTTCCGTGAACGGTTTCAGCTTCGGCGAGACGTCGAACTTCGGCGACACCTGGGGTGAAACCCACCTCGTCCGGATCAACGCGATCTTCACCGCGCCCCGGGCTGGCAGCGCCCGCTTCTTCGTCCGCTCGGACGACGGCAGCGCGCTGTTCATCAAGGCCGGCACGACCTATCCCGATCCCGCCGCCGAAACCGCGGTCGCCGTTGAAAGCGGCTGCTGCGGTCCCTTCGAGGACGTGGTGGATGGCGTTACCCCCGAGGTCACCAGCGAACCCATCGCGCTGACGGCCGGCGGCAAGTATGCGCTGTCCTTCTTCGTGAAGGAAGGCGGCGGCGGCGACTGGGGCCAGGTGGCCATTCGCTATGAAGGCGACACGACCCCCGCCGGCAGCCTCACCCCGCTCCGCGGCTCGGTCCTGACCTCCAAGGTGGACGCCGTGGGCGCCAGCGTGTCCCTGACCAGCAGCCCGTCGAACCAGACGGTCGTCGCGAACAGCGCGGTGACCTTCACCGCGGCGGCGACCGGTTCCTCGCCCTACGCCGCCGACTACGGCAGCGTGATCTCCTACCAGTGGTTCAAGAACGGCACGCCGATCCTCGGCGCCAACGCCGCCACCTACACCATCCCGGTGGTGCCCATCACCGACAACGGTGCGAAGTATGGCGTCGCCGCCGGCGTCGCCGGTGCCTCCACGGCGGTCGCCGAGTTCACCCTCACGGTGAACACCGACACCGTGCCCCCGACCGTGACCCGCGTCGGCGGCTCGGCGAAGTTCGACTCCGTCACCGTCGTGTTCAACGAGCCCGTGTCCGACGCGACCGCCTTGGACGCGAGCAAATACTCCGTGACCGGCCTGACCCTCAGCGCCCCGGTTCGCGTCAATGACCGCACCATCCGGTTCACCTCCACGCCCCAGACGGAAGGCTCGACCTACAACGTCACCATCAACGGCGTGAAGGATCTCGGCGGCAACAACTCCGCCTACACCGGCACGTTCCGCGCCTTCCAGTTCAAGACGGGCCTGGCCACGTTCAACACCTGGAACTCGACCATCGGATTCGCGGAATTCGACACCACCCTCCGGGACACCACGCCGACCTCCTCCGAGATCGTCACGCAGTTCCACGGGCCGATTAACATCAAGAACGACTTCTTCGGTCAGGTGACTGGCTGGTTCGTGCCGGCCACCACCGGCAGCTACGTGTTCTACGTCGCCTCCGACGACCAGGGCGCGCTCTACCTCTCCACCGACGCGACCCCGGCGAACAAGAAGCTGATCGCGTCCGAACCCACCTGGGGCGGCGCCTACAGCTGGACCGGTGCCGGTAACAATCGCGATCCGAACACCGACGGCCTGTTCCTGAACCGTTCGGACACGTTCCCCGCGACTGAGTGGCCTGCGGGCAACACGATCACCCTGACCGCCGGCCAGCGCTACTACATGGAAGTCCTCTACCGCGAAGGCGGCGGCGGCGACAACGGCGGCGCGACCTTCAAGCTCGCGGGCGCGGCGGATCCGGCCAACGGCACGACCTCGGCCATCGTCGGCGGCCTGGTGGGCACCCTCGTGGATCCCGGCACCCTGCCCCCCCTCATCACCAAGCGCCCGGTTGGCGCCAAGGTCGCCCCCGGCGCGTCGGTCACCCTGTCGGTCGAGGTGGATTCGTCCATCCCGGTCACCTACCAGTGGTTCCAGAACAAGAAGGCGATCACCGGTGCGACCAGCGCCAGTTACACCATCCCCGCCGTCGGCGTGGGCAACATCGGCGACTACTACGTGGACGTGACCAGCGCCAACGGCGTGGCCAGCAGCTTCCCCGACAATGACGTGCGCGTCGAGATGACCGGGGTCGCCCTCGTGGTCGAGATCGAGGACTACAACTACGGCAACGGCCAGACCGTCGCGGCGGCCAGCGTCATGCCCCTCGCCTCCAGCCTCTACAAGGGCCTCGACGGCGTGGAACCCGTGGACCTCGTCCACTCCCGGAGCCAGGCCGACAGCGGCATCGACGGCAACAGCCTTCGCCAGGGCTGGCTCGACACCGCTCCTGATCCCGACGTCGTGATGGCCGCGGCCGAAGGCGCGAACGTGGACGTGATCAGCGACGGCAACCCCGAGCGCCCGGACTTCACGCTCACCCAAAACTACAAGATCGGTTGGGGCGAAGCCGGCGACTGGTATAACTACACCCGCGACTTCGCGCCCGGCACCTACAGTGTCGTGCTCGGCTTCTCGCAGGACGGCCGCTCCGCCGACTCGACGGACTTCGCGTTGGACATCGTGACCGGTGACCCGACCAAGGCCGAACAGGCCACCACGCGCGTCGCCCAGGCGACCGTCAGCCAGACCGGCGGCTGGAGCTCGAATGACAACATTCCGCTCTGGAACGTCGCCGGCACCGGCGTGGCTCAGTTCACCCTCGGCGCCAAGAGCACGATCCGCCTGAACATCGTTCGCGGCGGCCCTGACCTGGACTACCTGCTGTTCTACAAGACCAGCACCGTGGTTCCGACCGTGACGGCGGAAGCCGGCGGCATCCCGGGCATCACCGGGGGCGTGAGCAACGTGAGCGTGAACGCGGCGACCAAGACGATCACGGCGACCACCACGGGTGACGCTGGGTTCATCAAGGTCACGGGCGCGACCAAGATCAAGAGCGTGACGCTCGTCGGCACCACGCTGACGGTCGTCTACGAATAAGCGTCGCGTTCCGAACTGGAACCCACGTCTCAATGCAGGGGGCCGGACAATTGTCCGGCCCCTTTTTCATTTAGGTCACCGGCAACCCCTTCCAGCGGGCGTATCGTTTCGCAAAGGTTGAGCCGGCAGCCGCTGCCCCGGGGGTGGCCGCCGACGTGAGTCGGTGGCAGTCACACCGCACCGACAGGCGCACCCACGGACTCACGCCCGCAGCTACCGCGCGATCCGGTCCCAGTGGCCACGACGAAGAAATGCGCCCCCTGCCGGCATTGAACCAAATCCGCCGTTCCCTCGCCGCTGCCGGCCCGCTAGCCTCGGGAAAACGCCCGCTATGCCTGCGTCTTTCCACCGCACCTTCGCCCTTTGTGTCGCGTTGCTCGTGTCGAATCCGGGCACGCGGGCCGCCGCCTCCGATCCGGCGCTCGACCACTTTGAGCGGCGCATCCGGCCGCTCTTCGCCGAGCATTGCCTTGGCTGCCACGGCGACGAGAAACAGGAGGCCGGCCTGCGCCTGGATTCACGCGAGGCCCTGCTCAAGGGCGGCGAAACCGGAGCGGCAGTCGTGCCGGGAAAGCCGGAGGAAAGCCTGTTGCTCGCCACGCTGCTCCACCGGGAACCCGCCCCGAAGATGCCCCGGAAAAAGCCGCCGCTGCCGGCCGCCGCGATTGCGGACGTGCGCCAGTGGATCGCTGCCGGCGCGCCTTGGCCAGCCGGCGGAACGGCGGCGAAGGCGGGCTTCGACCTCGCGGAGCGCAAACGTCGGCTGCCCTGGCTGTGGCAGACGCCGCAGCGCCAGCCAGTGCCGCGCGAAGGCGGAACCGCGGGTTCCGACGTCGACGCGTTTCTGGGGCAGCGTTTGCGGGAAGCGGGATTGCAGCCCGCGCCGCCGACGGACGACCGGACTTGGCTGCGCCGGGTTCATTTCGTGATCACCGGTTTGCCGCCGACTCCGGAGGAGACAGCCCAGTTTGTTCAGGAGTGCGCGGAGGAGCAGAATCTGGGAGGCAGGAATGCAGGAAGGCAGCCATCTTCGGCCCTTACCAACGCCCGGGCACGTGCCGTGGACCGGTTGCTCGCCTCGCCTCACTTTGGCGAACGTTGGGCGCG
Organism: Kapaibacterium sp. (SeqCode); assembly: GCA_044339945.1. GTDB lineage: Bacteria > Verrucomicrobiota > Verrucomicrobiia > Limisphaerales > UBA9464 > CAIWAH01. Next base: position 4,637 of record JBIIUN010000057.1, on the reverse strand, counting down.
GCACTGGATGGATGTCGTGCGTTACGCCGAGTCGCGCGGGCATGAGGACGACTTCGTCATCGCCAACGCGTGGCGGTATCGCGACTACCTGATTCGCGCCTTCAATGCGGACGTCCCCTACGACCGCTTCGTTGCGGAACACGTTGCCGGCGACCTGCTCCCGCCGCGGCGCAACCCAACCACCGGCGGCAACGAATCCGTGCTCGGGCCCGGCTGGGCGTTCCTCGGCGAGGAGGTCCACAGCCCCGTGGACATCCGGCAGGACGAATGCGAGCGGGTGGACAACAAGGTGGACGTGCTTTCCAAGGCCTTCCTCGGCCTGACCGTCGCGTGCGCCCGTTGTCACGACCACAAGTTCGACGCGGTGACGCAGCGCGACTACTACGCGCTGAGCGGGTTCATCCTGAGCTCGCCTTACCGGCAGGTGCGTTACGAAACCGCCGAGGCCGAGGCACGCACCGCGCGGCAGTTGGCGGAACTCCGCGCGCAGCATGCCGGTGGGATCGCTGCGGCCTTTGCGAAGTCGGTGGAACCGGGCGTGCGATCCGCCGCCGCGCTGCTGAATGCCGTGCGGCAACAGGTCGCCGGTGAACCGTCCGCGGGCGGCGCTGACCTACCCACCGAACGCACTTCGGCGTGGCGGGAACAACTTCAGGCGGCGGAAACCAACGCGAACCATGTGCTGCATCCGCTGGCGTTGGCGTTGCGGGCCAGTGTGTCCGGAAAGCAGTTCGCGATTCCGACGCGTGCGCCGGAGTCCCTGCGGCCGAAACTTCCCGAAGATGCCCGCGTGCAGGCGGACTTCACCGTCCCGAACGCCACGACGTGGCGGACCGACGGGCCGGTCTTCGGAAACGGCGTTCGCGCCGCCGGTGAAGTCGTGCTGGGCCAAGGCAACGAGGGCATTGCCCGCGTGATGCCCTTCGGCGCCGCGAGCCGGGATCACTTCTGGGACCGCCTCGCGCTGACACCGGGCACCGAAATGGACTCTGGCACGTTGGGCGCCGCCGGCCGCGCGGGGAAGAACCTGCTCACGCCCAAGTTCACGCTGAAGTCTGGCAAGCTCCATTACCTGCTGCGCGGCAAGGCGCAGGTGTATGCCGGCGTGGACTCGCACATCATGGTCAACGGCCCGTTGCACGGTCGCCTGACGACGAGCTTCGACACGGGCGCCTCTCTGCGGTGGGTCACGCAGGATCTGTCGGAATACGTCGGCCACCGGGCGCATGTGGAATTCGCGCCCAAGGATCAAACCGATCTCGACGTGCTGCTGGTGGTCGAGTCCGTGGAAGTGCCGAAGTGGCTGCCGGTGACCGCCTGGTTGCCCGCTCAATCGGCGAAGTCCTTTGCTGAGGTTGCCGCCGCGTTTGAAAATGACTTGGCCGAAGCCTGCGCCGCGCTGGCGGGGGGCAAGGCCGCCGTTCCCGTCGGGCTGGCGCCGCTGGCCGACTGGCTGGTCCGTAACGAAGCCCTGTTCGGCGCGCCGGGTGGCTGGGCGAATGCCGCGACTGAGTTCCACAGTGAGCTGGCGAAGATCGAGGGCTCCGTGCGCTGGGATTCCCCGACCGCGGTGTCGTGGACCGAGACGTCCGGCGTGGACGAACACATCCTGCTACGCGGTAAGCCGGGCAAACCCGCCGCCGCCGCGCCGCGCGGGCTGCCCGAGGCGTTGGGATTGCCCGCGATCAATCCGGCGGAGTTCAGCGGCCGAAGGGAACTCGCCGGCCAGCTCACCGACCCGGCGAATCCGCTGGTCGCGCGCGTGTTCGTGAACCGCGTGTGGCATCACGTCTTCGGCCGCGGCTTGGTGCCGACCGTGGACAACTTCGGCTACCTCGGCGAACGCCCGACGCATCCCGAACTGCTGGATCACCTCGCGTGGGCATTCATCCACGAGGACGGCTGGTCGCTGAAACGGCTGCTGCGCCGACTGGTGCTCACTGAGGCCTTTGCCCGCAGCAGTCGCGGCGGCGACGTCCGCGCCGAGGAAGTGGACCCTATCAATCGCCTCCTCCATCGCATGCCGGTGCGGCGGCTCGAAGGTGAGGCCATCCGCGACGCGCTGCTGACCGTTTCCGGCCGGCTGAATCCGGCGCAGTTTGGACTGCCGGTGCCGGTGCATCTCACCGAGTTCATCGTGGGACGGGGCCGACCGGGCTCCAGCGGCCCGCTCGATGGCGCGGGACGGCGCAGCCTCTACACGGCGGTGCGGCGAAACTTCCTGCCGACAATGATGGTGGCCTTCGACTACCCAACGCCGTTCAGCACGGTGGGCAAACGCAACGTGACGAATGTGCCCGGCCAGTCGCTCGTGATGATGAACGATCCCTTCGTGCGCGAGCAGGCCGGGCTCTGGGCGGCGCGGCTGCTGCGGGAACTTCCGGGGGGCACCGACGCGGCGCGCGTAAACTGGCTGTTCGAAACGGCCTTCGCGCGGTCGGCCACTACGGAGGAACAGGCCTTCGCCCGTGATTCGCTGGCCGAACTGCGCACGTTGCATTCCGGCGCAGCGGAGCACGCGGTGTGGGCGGAGTTCGGCCACGCGCTGCTGAACGCGAACGAATTCATCTACCTGCGCTGACCATGAAACGAACGCGCTCCCTGTTGCCGCCCAGCTACGCCCCGCTGCTCGCCGAGCTGAAGTCCCGTGTGCGCACCGCACAGGTGAAGGCCGCGCTGACGGTGAACCGTGAGCTGATCCGGCTCTACTGGCAGATCGGCCGGGCCATCCTGCAGGCCCAGCAAGCGGAGGGTTGGGGTGCCAAAGTGGTCGAGCGGCTGGCTAAGGACTTGGCGGCGGAGTTCCCGGAGATGAGCGGGCTTTCGGCACTCAATCTCCAGCGCATGCGGGCGTTCTATGCTGCGTGGACCTCGGCCGTGGTCGTCGAAGCCGCCGACTCGTCATCCCGAACGGCAATTGTGTCACAGCCCGTGACAGAATTGCAGACCACCACCGGAAGAAGGCCGGCATCGCCAATTGTGTCACGGGCTGTGACACAATTGGACGAACCGCCCGAACCGCTCACCCTGCTTTCGTGGAGCACCAACCTCATCCTGCTTCACAAGCTGAAGGATCCCGCCACCCGCCTCTGGTATGCGCAACAGGCCGTGGCCAACGGCTGGAGCCGGGCCGTGCTGACGGTGCAGATCGAGTCGCGGCTGCACCGGCGTAGCGGCAAGGCGATCACCAACTTCGACCGCACGCTTCCGCCCGGGCAGTCGGATCTCGCGAAGGCCGTGCTGAAGGATCCCTACACGTTCGATTTCCTGACGCTGGGACTGGCGGCCCACGAACGCGATCTGGAGCGTGGTCTGGTGGAACACGTGCAGAAGCTGCTGCTGGAACTCGGCGCCGGCTTCGCCTTCGTGGGCCGGCAGGTGCATGTCGAGGTGGGTGACGAGGACTTCTACCTCGACCTGCTGTTCTACCATCTGCGGCTGCGCTGCTTCGTGGTGGTGGACCTCAAGATGGAACCCTTCGAACCCGAGTTCGCCGGCAAGATGAACTTCTACCTCTCCGTCGTGGACGACCGGATGCGGCATCGGGACGACGCGCCGACCATCGGCCTGCTGCTGTGCAAGGACGCGAAAAACCGGCTCAAGGTTGAATACGCCCTCCGCGACGTGAAGAAGCCCATCGGGGTCGCAGCCTGGCAGACGCGGCTCGTGGAAGCGCTGCCAAAGAAGCTGCGCGGCTCCCTGCCGACCATTGAGGAACTGGAGCGCGAATTGAACCGCGGCCGAGTGGCCGGAACCAAGAAAGCCCGCCGATGAAACCCAATGCTGAATTTCGCCTCTCCCGCCGCGCCCTGCTCCGGCAGGCCGCCAATGGCTTCGGGGCCGTCGCGTTGTCCGCGCTGCTCGGTGACACGGCCCGGGCGGCAACCGCGGGGGCCGTGGGCGCGCCCCGGGTGCCCCATTTTCCGGCGCGGGCGCGCAACGTGATCTTTCTCTTCATGGAGGGTGCCGTGTCGCAGGTGGACAGCTTCGACTACAAGCCGCGGCTCGCGCAGCACCACGGGGAAAATCCGCGCACCGCCATCGGCAAGCTGGAGAAGACGCAGTTCGAACAGATCGGCACGGTGATGAAGTCGCCGTGGAACTTCGCGCAGCACGGCCAGAGCGGACTCTGGATCAGCGACCTGTTCCCGCACCTCGCGCGGCGGGCGGATGAACTGTGCGTGATCCGTTCGATGACCTCAGTGTTTCCCGAACACACGAGCGCGAACTACTTCCTCCACAGCGGCCTGGGTTTGCAGGGCCGTCCCAGCATGGGCGCGTGGGTCGCGTATGGCCTCGGCAGCTTCAACGCCAACCTGCCCGGCTTCATCGTGCTGAATGGCGGGCAGATTCCCTCGGGTGGCCTCGATTGCTTTGGCAGCGGTTTCCTGCCGGCGAGTTTCCAGGGCTCGCTGCTCAACGCCAACGGCACGCCGCTGGCCAACATTGTTCCCGGTGAAAAGGCGCCTGCGCAGCAGATGGCCAAGCGCCGCTTCGCCGATCGCCTGAACCGCCTTGCACTCGCCGAGGCGGGCGGAAACGACGCCCTGGAAAGCGCCATTGCCAATGCCGAGCTCGCGGCGCGGATGCAGGTGACGATCCCGGAACTGCTCGACCTCGCCGGTGAATCGGACGTC
>JBIIUN010000436.1:0-4178 GCA_044339945.1 Kapaibacterium sp. (SeqCode) | reverse complement strand
GCCCGGCGGATGAACCTGCGCTACAAGACGGAGACCGGCGAAAACCGCTTCCCGCACATCCTGAACGGCTCCGGCACCGCGTTGGCCCGCCTCTTTGTGGCGCTCGTGGAAACCCACCAGCAAGCCGACGGCAGCATCCTGGTGCCCGAACCGCTGCGACCCTACCTGCGCACCGACCGGATCGCGTAGGCCCGGACGCGTGCTTGGACGGCCAAAAGCATCGGCCATTTGGGGCCAGCCCCCTTAGCTTCAGGTGGTCCGGTTCGATTGGGGCACATCTTTGGGTCGCGGCTGGATTGGTCTGCCGGACAGTCCTCTTGCCCTCCGTTTGTGGCGGGGACGAAGGCAGCAGCGTGGCTCCCTCTCCTCGGGGGAGAGGGCCGGGGTGAGGGCGGGTTCGCCTCGCGCAGCGCCAGCTTCCCAAGTTGCGTCAGAGTGAACGTTGCCCGCCCTCACCCTAACCCTCTCCCCCGAGGAGAGGGGATCGCCCCGCACCGCCCATCGAATCCACATGCCCGACTGACGAGGACTCCGCCGCGTCCACTGCCCCGCATACCCTGGACGCGAAAAATGCCACGGAGACAAGATGCGCCGTCGAGTTACCGGGCCGCCTTCCGCCCGCGCACGCCGTCGGCCACGACGGCGAGCAGGATGATGGCGCCCTGGATGGCCTTCTCCCAATACGCCTCCACATGCAGGTGAGTGAGCGCCGGCGCAATGGTGGCCAGTAGCAACAGCCCGGCAAACACGCCCCAGAGATTGCCGCGCCCACCGGAAATCGCCACGCCCCCGACGACCACCGCGGCGATGGCCTTGAGCTCCAGGCCAGAACCAGACTTCGGGTCCACCTGCGGCGACTGGACGACGTTGAGCATCGCCGCCAACCCGGTTAGCGCGCCCAGGAACACAAACACGCCGAACGTCGTCAGCCGCGGCCGGAGTCCCGCGAGCCGGGCCGCCTCGGCGTCCGACCCGACGGCGTAAATGAAGCGTCCAACGGCAAGATGCCGGGTGGCCCACGCCAGCAACCCCAGGCCAACGAGCGCGATCGCGATCAGGGTCCATTGACCTGCCAGTTGGCCCAGGCCAAACCACTGGACGCCGTCCGGCAGGTTCACGAACGCACCCTGTTGCTGCCATCGCAGCGCCTCGCGCCAGGTCACCATCGTGGCCAGTGTCACCACGATGCTCGGCAGCCGCAGGCCGGCAACGAGCAGCCCATTGATCGCCCCCAATGTGACGCCGAGGGCGATGGTCGCCGGCAGGACGGCCATCAAGGGCAGTTTGGCCGCCAGCCAACCGGCGCACACGCCGCACACGGCAAACTGCGAACCGACCGAGATGTCGATCTGCCGCGCGATGATCACCAGGGCCATGCCGCAGGCGACGAGCAAGGTCGGCGCCTCGCGCGTGAGCAGCGAGAGGAGCGGTTGCGGCTGGAAGAACGCCGGGGCGAACACCGCCAGCCCGACCAAAACAAGTCCCAGCGCGGCAGCGACCGTGAGTTCGCGGAAGTGACGTTTCATTGGACTGCCTCCGGTTGTCCCAGCGCCGCGGCCATGACGTCGTGGGCCTCGCTTCCGCCCGGCAGCATCGCGGCGATGGTTCCGCCCCACATGACAGCGATGCGGTCGCTCATCCCGAGCACTTCGGGCAGGTCGCTGGAGATCAGCAGCACCGCGAGTCCCTCGGCGGCGAGCCTGCGGATGATCCGGTGGATTTCGCCCTTCGCGCCGACGTCCACGCCCTGCGTCGGTTCATCGAGGATGAGCACCTTGGGTCGGGTCGCCAGCCAACGGGCGAGCGATACTTTCTGCTGATTGCCCCCCGAGAGCGAACCACCCGGCGCTTCGGGACCCGACGCCTTGATCGCGAGGTCGCGGATGAATTCCAGGGCCAAATTGCGCTCCCCGCCGAACCGCAGCCAAGAACCCGGAAACAGCGTCCGATGGATCGCCAGGGTCACGTTGTGTGCGATGGGCATTTCGAGGATCACGCCGTGACGTCGGCGATCTTCGGGCACGTAGGCCAGCCCGCGGGCAACCGCCTCGGCCGGCGAACGGATCGTGACCACTTCGCCGCGGAGCACGATTTCCCCGGTGTCGGCAGGAGTCAGGCCGAAGAGAACTCGGGCGAGTTCCGTGCGGCCGGCCCCCACGAGACCGGCCAGGCCGACCACTTCGCCGGCCCGGACTTCCAGGGTGACGTCGCGCACGCTGCTCGCGAAACAGCCGAGGTTCCTGAGCGCGAGGACGACTTCGCCCGGCTCGCTCTCGCGCGGCGGAAAGATGGACGAAACCTCGCGGCCGACCATGAGCCGGATGAGCTCGGCTTCGGTGAGGGTAGGAGACGCGGTAACGAGTCTCTGACCATTCCCCGGTTCGGCAGGCAAAGCCCCGACGCTTCGTGTCCCGACGCTCTCCCCATCGCGCAGCACCGTCACGCGATCGGCGAGCGCGAAGATCTCTTCGAGGCGGTGCGAGATGTAGATCACGCCGACGCCAGCAGCCCGGAGCTCGCGGACGACCGCAAAGAGCAGCAACTGCTCCTTCTGCGTCAGCGACGCCGTCGGTTCGTCCATGATGACGATGCGGGCACCGGCCCCGAGCGCGCAGGCGATCTCCACGAGCTGCTGTTCCGGCATCGAAAGCGAGCAGACCTCGGCGTCGGGCGAGATCTCCGCGCCGATGCGTCGGAGCAGTTGCGCGGCGAGCGTTCGGCGAGCGGACCAAGCCACGTGGGCGAACGTCTGCGTCTTCTCCAACCGCAGGCCGATGTTCTCCGCGACCGTGAGATCGGGAAATAGCGCAGGCTGCTGGTAAATGCAGGCGATGCCGAGCTGGTGCGCGCTGGCGGGTATCAGGTGGGCGACGCGCTGGCCATTGATGTCGATGGTTCCGCCGTCGGGTTGGTGCGCGCCGGTGATGACCTTGATGAGCGTGGACTTGCCCGCGCCGTTCTCCCCGAGCAACGCATGCACCTCGCCCGCCCGCAGGTCGAACGACACACCCTTGAGCGCGCGCACCGCGCCGAAGGATTTGGTGACGGAGGTGAGTTGGAGGAGCGGCGTAGTCATGCAACCCGGCGGAATCCGAGATGTTGCGCCAACGGCTTGGGCCGCAGCCCAGTGGGCTGCCACCCATTAGCCGGGGGTTGAGCGACAGCGACACCCCCGGAACACGACGCACAAATGGGCCGCACCCCGGAGGGGTGCCAGCAAACGGCATGGAAAGGAAAGCGATTCACCCGAGGTATTCCGGTTTGTATTCCACGCCGTGCCGCTCCAGCAGCCGTTTCAATTCCTCGACAAACTCCGCCTGCCGGTGGTGGTTCTCCTGTCCGAGGATGTAGTCCTTCACCGCGCCAACATGCGTGTGGCTCACCGTGAACGCAGCATAACCGTCCTGCCACCCAAACTCCGGCTCGTGATTTTCCTTCGCCCAGGCTGAAGCCGCCTTTTTCAACTCCTGCATGAAATCGGCCAGGCGGTGCGTTGAGCGCAGGCCAACGAGAAGATGAACGTGGTCGGCCACGCCGCCGATGGCCGAAGGAATTCCACCAAGTCCCCGCGCGGTGCCCCCAAGGTATTCGTGCATCTTCGTCCGCCACGATTCGTGTAGGAAAGGTCGCCGCTCCCTGGTCGAGAAGACGAGGTGGTAGTGCAGGCTCAGGAACGTGGAACCCATAGTTCAGAGGCAGTTGGCATCAGCAACACGGCGCAAAGGCACCGGGAAGGTTCCAAGCCCATGGCCAAGGGTTGAGGAGCGCGTAGCGAGACGATACCCCCCGGTCAGCAGAGGGAGCTGGAACGCACCCTGGTGGAGTGCCGGCGATTCACGGTGTTGGTTCAACGCCCGAACCACGGGACGACTCTGGCACCCCGCCGGGGTGCGGGACGTCAGAGGGACCGGTTCCGGGGGTGTCGCTGCGCTCAACCCCCGGCTAATGGCTGGCAGCCCTCCGGGCTGGCCGGGAGCACCCGCCCGCAGGTCGAACGACCCTACCTTGAGCGCGCGCACCGCGCCAAAGGATTTGGTGACGGAGGTGAGTTGGAGGAGTGGAGCCGCTATCACGGGTGAACCTCCTCCGGTGGCATCAACCAAACACCCGAACATCTTTCACTCAGGATCCTCTGGGCGAGACTCTCGTTCACCAAAAGATGGGACAGATAATCTGAA
>JBIIUN010000435.1:0-4182 GCA_044339945.1 Kapaibacterium sp. (SeqCode) | reverse complement strand
GTCGCCGGCCGGGCTCAGCTCGAGGCGAGCGGCGGCGTGACCTTGAACACGGTCCGGGCCATCGCGGAAACCGGCGTGGACTTCATCTCGGTCGGCGCGGTCACGCATTCCGCGCGGGCCGTGGACCTCGGACTCGACTTCGCATGAAGACTTCGCCCCGCGGTGGCAAGGCGCCCCTGGCGCCCGACGCGCAGATTCTTGCCGCCATGCGTGCGTCCGGCGAGGTCGGGGCCTCGGGCGCGGAATTGGCGAAGCAACTCGGTGTCAGCCGGGCCGCCGTCTGGGCGCGCGTCGAGGAGCTGCGGAAGGTCGGCTACGACATCGCCGCCAGCCCGCACCACGGCTATGTGCTCCGCGGTTCGCCGGATGCCCTGCACGGGGACGACCTCCAGGCGCGGCTGGGCTCGACCCGGGTGGTTGGGCGCGAGATCCGCGTGTTCAAGGAGACCGATTCCACCAATGACATCGTGGACAAGCTCGCCCACGACGGCGTCGCGGAAGGCATCGTGGTCTTCGCGGAAAGCCAGACCCAAGGCCGCGGTCGGCTGGGGCGGCGCTGGCTTTCGCCGCCGGGCAAGGGCCTTTGGTTTTCATTGCTGCTTCGCCCCAACCTCAATCCGATGGCCGCCACACAATTGACCGTCATCAGCGCCGTCGCGGTCGCTCGGGCCATCGAACGCGAAACTGGCCTGGCACCGGGCATCAAGTGGCCCAATGACATCATGTTCGGCGCCAAGAAGTGCGCCGGCATCCTGATCGAGCTGAGCACGGAGATTGACCACATCCGTCACGCCGTCCTCGGCATCGGACTCGACGTGAACCTGGCGCCCGAAGAGTTCCCCGACGACCTGAAGGAAATCGCCACGTCGCTGCGGGCCGAGGCAGGGCATCCGATTGACCGCCCGGCGTTGGCGGCCGCGGTCCTGCGGGAGCTGGACTACGTGTATGCGCGCCTGTGCGAGGGCGATTTCCACCACATCGGCGACGAATGGATGCGGCGCTGCACCACCTTGGGCCGGCGGGTCACGCTGCGGATCGGCGACCGCACGATCAACGGCACCGCCGAAGCACTCGACGACGAAGGGGCGTTGCTAGTGCGCAACGAGCACGGGCGGGTCGAACGTATCCTCGGCGGGGACGTGACGCTGCAAAAGTGACCCGGAACTCCAATGCGCGCTGAAGCTGAACTTCCCACGCTGTGGATCACCGGCGCCGGTGGCCTGATCGGTCATCACTTCGCCCGGGCGGCTGCGGCCCAAGAACGGTGGAACGTGATTCCGCTGACCCGGGCCGACTTGGATCTCCTCGATGCGGCCGCGGTGCAGGAACGTTTTCGCCGCGAACGTCCGGCGGCGGTGGTCCACTGCGCTGCGCTGAGCAAGACCCCGGCTTGCCAGGCCGATCCGGGGCTGGCCCGGCGCTGCAATGTCGAAGTCACCCGGCAGCTCGCCGGCCTCGCGGGCGACGGCCGGTTCGTGTTTTTCAGCACCGACCTCATCTTCGACGGCCGCGGCGGCAACTACGCCGAGAACGCGCCGCCGAATCCGCTGCACGTTTACGGCGAGACGAAGGTGGCGGCGGAAACTGCGGTGCGGGCCCATCCGCGGCACCTGATCGTGCGCACCTCCTTGAACTACGGGACTTCGCCCACCGGCGACCGGTCGTTTGCCGAGGAGATGCTGCTGGCGGTCCGGGCCGGCAAGACGCTCAGCCTCTTCGCCGACGAATTCCGCTCGCCGCTGACGGTAGAGGACACCGTCGCGACGGTGATCGACCTGTTGGCAGCCGGAGCGACGGGCACCTATCACGTCGCCGGCCTGGAACGGTTGTCGCGCTGGGAAATCGGCGAGGCGGTGGCGGCCCACCACCCGGAGCTCCAGGGCAAACTGCGGGCGGATTCGCTGCGCCACTACCAAGGCCCGCCGCGGGCGCCGGATACGTCGCTGGACTGCGGCAAAACCGTCCGGCTGCTCGGACGGGCAATCCCCGGGCTTCGCGAAAGGCTGGGGCCAAAGACCAATGATCGATGACCAATGAGCCGACTACATCGGGTGCTCCGGTCGGGCCGACAGCCTCTTCTGGTCATTCGTCATTGGACCTTGGTCATTCCAGCCACTATCGCGGTCGCCTGGCGCCGTCGCCGACCGGTTACCTGCACCTGGGCCATGCGAGGACATTTTGGACCGCCCAGGAACGGGCCCGCGCGGCAGGCGGCACCCTGATCCTGCGCAATGACGACCTGGACCGTGACCGCGTGCGGCCGGAGTTCGTGCGCGGCTTCCTGGAGGATCTGCGCTGGTTCGGTTGCGAGTGGAGCGAAGGCCCGGACCTCGGCGGGCCCTTTGCGCCTTACAGCCAGAGCGAACGCCTGCCGCTTTATCGGGACGCGTTCGAGCGGCTCCGCGCCGGTGGTTTCGTCTATCCGTGCAGCTGCTCGCGGAAGGACATCCTCTCCGCGCTTACCGCGCCCCACGCGGCCGATGACGAACCCATTTACCCGGGCACCTGTCGTGCCTGGGCCGTTCCCGCGACGGACCGAGGCGCACCGAATGGGGATGGCGGACGTCCGCCTTCCTGGCGATTCCGCGTGCCGGACGGTGAGGCGGTCGAGTTCGTGGACGGGCATTTCGGCCCGCAACGTCTGGTGGCCGGAACCGACTTCGGTGACTTCCTCGTATGGCGCCATGACGGGTTGCCCAGCTACCAACTCGCCTGCGTGGTGGACGACGCCGCGATGGGCATCACCGAGGTGGTGCGGGGCGCCGACCTGTTGGTCTCCACCGCCCGGCAATTGTTGCTGTTCCGCGCACTGGGCCTGCGTTCACCGGCGTTTTTCCACTGTCCGCTCGTGACCGACGAGCAGGGCGTCCGCCTCGCGAAACGCCACGCCGCGCTCAGCCTCCGGGCGTTACGGGAAGCTGGGAAGAGTCCGGAGGAAATCCGGGGCGGCGGACAAGCTTCGTGAACTTGGGATTGAAGACCCGCGGTGTCCGAAGCGCCGAAGGCGCGGCAGACGAGGCTATTCGACTGGTTTTCGCGGGCGTTTCTGTCGCCGTTCACTGCCAAAACGATCAGTTACCAGTGGGCTTGGACCGACTGCTCCACTCCGTCCAGTAGGCCTCCGCGACCGCTTGCAATTCGGCGAGGGAGATTTCCCGGCCGCTGTCCAAAGCAAGCGCAGCGTCGGCGGCAGTGACCCGCAGATCGCCATTGCTGCATTCCACGATGCTGGCGTCGGTCCAATCCTTAGCCCGCAGGATTTGTGGACGCGTCGCGGCCAGGTCCGTGACGTCGGTGACCGGAGGATCTTCAAACGGGTGATAGCTCAAGGCGGTGCAACCGAGGAGCGTGAGCACGATTTGATCACCCGGCTCGGCAAAACGTTCCCGCAAATAGTCAATGTCGACGCCAATCCGGACGTCGCCGGGCACACTGCCGCTGACATTGGTGATGAAACCGTCGTGCAGGATGTTCCAGAAATCGGGGTTCATGTGCATCTCGCCATTAGATCAGGAATGGTTAAGAGGCTGGCCACAATCGCCGGCCACCGCGTTCCGCTGGGGACCGCCTCGGAAAAATCGGCGCCACTATCCCGACATGCAGTAGTAAGCGAAGACCTTGCCGGACTCATCATCACGCCAGAAGTAGCGGTCGATCGTGTGGTTCGAGCTACGTTCCGGAGAGTTCTGGCGTGGATGGTAGAAAAGCCGGCGGAACGACGTCTCCGGAGACATCGGCCACCACCACGGCGCGTTTGGATTGTCTCCCGCAACGTGGGGAACGTCGGATTGGCGACCGCGGGAAGATTTTTCACGTTCGCGCCAGAATTCATCTGCATCAACGACCTTCAAACCCTTGTTGTTCGCAATCTCAGCGAAGACTGCCTGATCGCAGCGGAACGAAATCCAATCGGTATAAGTATCACCGATCTGAACGGTCTTGGCGCGGAGCTCGGTGACAGTTGCGGGCGGTTTGAAGCCGAAGAATGTCTCGAATTGCTTCGCCAGTAGTTTCGGGCTCGTTGGCTCGCTGACGCGCGAACATCCAACCGAACTCAATCCAACGATGCATAGGGCGAACCATAAGCCCTGGCCGCCTGACCTGAATCTCAACATCGTCACCTCTTCCCATACAACTTCGCCACGAACTCCCCGTAGCCGTTGTAGGGCAGCGTGGGCACGC
>JBIIUN010000434.1:0-4202 GCA_044339945.1 Kapaibacterium sp. (SeqCode) | reverse complement strand
AACGGCAACGAGCCGTCCGGCTCAAACCGGGCGACGACTTCACGACCCTCGCGCCGGGCAGTCGCCACGTTCTCCGCAAGTGCGCCGTAAACCAAGGCCGGGACCGGATACCGCACATGGCCGACCGCCGCGCTGTTCCAGGCGGCCGGCGGCACCAGGGCTAGGGACCGGTTGGCCTGCGCCAACAGCCGTTCCGCCAACGCGTCGTCGCCCACGTGCGCGCCTAGCCAGTCGAGGTAGAAGGCCGCATCTGCCGCGGGTGAACTGCCGAAGGTGGGCCCCACGGCGTGCCGGAAGCGGTCGCCGTCGCGGATCGCCGAATCGAGCCAGGCACGGGCTTCCAGCCGGTAGAAGTCCTTGGCCGCATAACTGGGCTTCGGCAAGGCCGGCAGCCCGCGTCGCGCGACGAATTCCTGGACGGCCGGCACCACCGAGTCACCGCGCCCGCCAAGGAGGGTGGCGCGCACCACCAGCGGCTCGTTCGCCCGCAGCCAACTTCCCTCGTAAGGCAGCACGTTGCCGTCCTCGCGGAACGACGGATCGGCGCCGGGGAACAACAAGGCCATTGCGCTGCCGCCCGAGCGGAACACCCGGTCGGGCGTGTCGTGCAGCGCGGCGAGGTTGGTCGCGCTTTCCCACATCAGCCCGGCCCAACGGCCGTCCGCGGCCAGCGCCATCAGCGGAAAGGTCACCTTCAGCGAATCCGGCACCTGTCGCCGCGCCTGGGCTCCCCGCAGGTCCCGTTCGGAGCTGCTCTCCTCGTTTTCCAGATACTCGACGCCGGCAAAAAGCCCCTGCGTCTTGTTGGTTCCGAACGTCGCTCCGACACCGGGAAACAAAGTGAACAGCGGCAAAAAAATCACCTGCCGGTCCCGATCCACGGTGACCCGGGTCTCGACGTCGAGCCCGCCTTCCCGGGCGGCCGGCGCAAATCGTTGAGCCAGCTGCCAGGTGCCACCGTCGCCGTCGCGAGCCGCCAGCGTCACGCGGAGCGCCGCTCCGTCCCGCGCGACCTGGGCGGCGTTCGTCAAGGTCAGCCAACGCGGGCCGGCCTTGGTTTGGTAACCGAGCTGGGACACCGCGTTGCCGGTGGCGAAGTTCGTGCCGTCAATCCGCAGGCGGAAAACGCCGAAGCCGTTGCCGTGGGTCAGTTCCAATTGGCCGCTGTTGACGGTCGGCGCGTCGGCATTCAGGACCGACACGGTGGGCTTCGGCCAGGTTGGCACCGGCAGCAGCGTCCGTGCTTCAAACGTCAGCCGGCCCAGGACGCACGAGCCGCGGTCGCCGGGCGGATCGATGCGCAGGCGGTGGTTCGGCCCCAAGGCCGCCAACGGCACCCGCACCGTGGTCCAATCGCCTGCCCGGGCCACGAAGCGAACTGACTTGTCCTCGCTGGGGCCGGTGTCGAAGTAGAAGACCTGGCCGTTGCCGCCGGACTCCGACTTCACCCGCAGGTTCAGCCACAGGGCTTGCCCGGCGGGAAAGTCCCGCGCCGGCCCGAAAAAGTAGGGGTCGCCCCCGGTGATTTTCACCGTCAACCCTTCGCCGGCCTTGGTTTCCCCGAGCCGGCATTCATGGGGCGAACCCCACTCGGCGGCCACTGAACCGACGGTGAAATCAAACTCGGGCAACGCGGCGCGGGCCACCCCACCGAGCGCAAGCATCAGAAACCACCCGGCCCAACTCCGAACGGAAAACATACGTGCAGACTGCGGACGCCGATGCGGGCCGACAGCATCAATATTCCCGGCCGATCCGTCTGGGCGCATCGGTGCACTGCCCAGTGTGACTCCCTCGCCCTGCGAGGCGCGAGCGGGGAGAGGGCGGGGGAGAGGGGTGCTTTCACGCGCCGACCGCCTCCCCTCCCCAGCCCTCTCCTCCCGCCACGGGAAGAGAGGGAGTCCGCCGGCTGTCAACGGGGGCAGTGTCCCGATGCGCCCGATCCGCCTCGTCGCGCCGACGAAAGGTTGTTCCCGGTTTCCCGGTTGCCTAGGCTCCCGCCACTTTTTCATGAACTCCCTCAACATCGCGATCATCGGGACCGGCGGCATTTCCCTGCAGAACCACCTGCCCGGCTTGGCCCTGTGCGCTGGCGTCCGCATCCACGCCCTCTGCGATTCCAACCCGGCCACGCTCGAGGCCGCCCGCCAACAGACCGGCGCGCCCATCGCCTCGACCAGTTGGCAGGACATCGTCACCCGCGACGACGTCCACGCCGTCATCATCGCCACGCCCAATTTCCTGCACCCCGACATCGCCATCACCGCCGCCCGGCACGGCAAACACATCCTCTGCGAGAAGCCCCTGGCCCTAAACGCCGATGACGCCCAGCGCATGGCCGACGAGGCGGACAAGGCCGGCGTGCGCCACATGACGGCGTTCACCTACCAGTTCGTGCCCGCGATGCGTTACCTCCGGCATCTCATCGACCAGGGCGAACTCGGCCACCCGTATCACTACCGTTGCCTGCGCCTGCAGGACTGGGGCACGCGCAACCTCGGCTGGCGGCAGGTGAAGCAGCTCGCCGGCACCGGCGAAATCGGCGACATGCTCAGCCACCGGATCAACTTCGCCCACCACCTCGTCGGCCCGATGAAACGGCTCGTGGCGAACCTGAAGAACCACACGCCCGTCCGCGACGGCGCCCCCAACGACACCGACGACTGGGTGGGCATCCTCGCCGAGTTCCAGAACGGCACCACCGGCGTGCTCGAAAGCTCGAAGCTCGCCAGCGGCCACAACGAATCCTGGCGCAGCCTCGACTACGTGGAACTGAACGGCAGCGCCGGCACCTTCCAGTTCACCACGGGCAAGTGGAACGAACTCCAGCACGGCAAGCTGGGCGGCCCCGGCTTGAAGCCGCTGTCCGTGCCGCCCGAATTCTGGGTCTGGCCCGGCAGCCCGCGCGATCCCGGCGTGGGCGACCCGCTGGTGAGCTTCCGCTACGACCAGGCGGTGGAATTCATCAACGCCATCCGCGAGCAGCGCCCCTGCGCGATCACCTTCCACGACGGCGCCAAGGCCCAGCGCGTGATGGACGCCGCGGTGAAGTCGGCGGAGATCGGACAGTGGGTGGAGCTGTGACCGAATGAGCCGGCGACGGAAATGGGGCGGACTGGTGCTGGCCGCGGTGGCGGCCGTGGCCCTGATTGCCTTCGCAGTTCCCGACGCGAGAACATATCGGGGACGGACGCTGATCCAGTGGCTTCAGCCGACATTGATTGAGCGCCAAAGTTACGAGGGATTCCGAGGTTACCAAACCAACTCGGTGTTGGCCTTCGAGGAAGCAGGGCGTTCCGGAGTCGAATTGCTCCTGCATGAAATCGCGGCGCGCGACAATGGCTGGAACTGGAGGCTCTTTGCGGCTTTCGATTATCTTTACCAACGCAACTGGCTGTCCGGAACTCGGCCCGGCTTTTCGCAGTGGCCGCAAGAACGGGTCTTCTGGCCGGCCAGCATCCTGTCCGGACTGCGGGCGCCCGCCACGTGCATCCCCCTGCTGACGGATCATTTCGCGGACGCGGAAAAAGCCGTTGTAACCCTCGGTAATCGAGCGCCCTCCGTCCGCGTTTCCAATCAGGCTGCGCGCGACACCTTGGAAATCCGGTTCCGGGCGACTGCCACCGCTCTGGCCAACAGCGGGGCACCTGGAGTCGGCGTCGTCGCCGATGCCTTGGCCCGGACCACGGATACGGATCGGGCCGTCATCCTGATCGGCGCTTTGCACCAAGCCGGCACCAATGCCGAGCCGGCCGTTCCAGTGCTGTTGGCGCTGGCGTCTCGCACCAAGTCGAAGGAAGAGGACAACGCCCTGAAAATCCGCACGGTCCCGCCAGAGGTGCCCATGGTCTACTCGGCCAGTGTTTACGGTCTGGTGCTGCATGCCCTGAGCGACATTCGCGGCGACGCAGCATTGCCATTTCTCCTGCAAGCCGTGACCAACCGCCATGTCGGAGCGCTCGCGGCCCTGGGTAAATTCGGCCCCTCGGCGGCTCACCTCCTGCCACAGATTCTCTCGCTCACCACCAACGCCGATCCGTCGGTCAGCTTCCAGGCCGAGATCGCGGTGCGAAAGATCCGCGGCGAGTCGCGGTGAACCCGTTCTGGCACGGACCGATTCCGCCGGGTCACCGTAGAAGGGGCGGCCCGCCAACGAACCGTTGAGCCAGGGTGCTTCCGCTTTGGTAGAAGTCCGGGCCGGC
>JBIIUN010000002.1:0-42109 GCA_044339945.1 Kapaibacterium sp. (SeqCode) | reverse complement strand
GAATACCATGAATTCCGTGACCGCCTCGGCGGTGGCCACGGGGTGGAGCTTGAAGAATTCCGCCTCGTCGCCGGTGGCCTGCACCACGGGCAGCCAATGTTCGGCCAGGCGCTGCTCATCCAGTTTACGGAAATCCAGCAGCAGCTGGAGGTTGGTGTCCACCAGGCGCGCGATGTTCTCGGAGCGCTCAATGTAGCGGGACATCCAGTAGAGGCAGTTGGCGACTCGGCTAAGCATGCGAAATTGTTCGGTTGGTCGGTTTTCAGGTTTCGTTCACCGGGCTCATTCGTCGCCGTAGAGGACCCATGTGTCCTTGCTGCCGCCGCCCTGGGAGGAATTGACTACGATGGAACCCTTGCGCAGGGCGACGCGGGTCAAACCACCGGGAACGATGGTAATCTTCTCGCCGTAAATTACATAGGGCCGCAGGTCGATGTGCCGGCCTTCAAAATGGCCGTCGCCCACGTGGGTCGGATGGCGCGACAGGGAGATCATCGGCTGCGCGATGTAGTTGCGCGGGTCGGCCTCGACCGCGCCACGGAACTTCTCGATCTCCTCCTTGGTGGACTTGGGGCCTACCAGCATACCGTAGCCGCCGGATTCGTTGGCGGCCTTCACGACGAGGTCGCCGAGGTTTTCGAGGATGTATTTCTTGTCGCTCTCCTCGTTTGCCAAGTAGGTCGGGACGTTCGGGATGATCGGCTCCTGGTCGAGGTAGTATTTGATCATCTTCGGCACGAACGCATACATCACCTTGTCGTCGGCGATGCCGGTGCCAATTGAATTGGCGAGCGAGACGTTGCCGGCACGGTAGGCGCGGACGATGCCGGGAACGCCCAGCATGGAGTCCCGCCGGAAAACGGTCGGATCGAGAAAATCGTCGTCGATACGCCGGTAAATGACGTGGACTGGTTGCAGGCCCTTCGTGGTCCGCATGAACACCCGGGCGTCCCGCACCACCAAGTCGCGCCCTTCGACGATCTCGATGCCCATCTGTCGGGCAAGGTAGGTGTGTTCAAAATAGGCGCTGTTGAAAGCTCCCGGAGTCAGCAAGACCACCGTCGGGTCGGCCACGCCGGCCGGGGCGATATGCTGGAGCATCTTCAGCAACTCCTGCGAATAATGCTCCACTGGCCGGATGCCTATGTCCTCGAACATGCCCGGGAACGTGCGCTTCATGGCCCGCCGGTTTTCGAGCACGTAGCTGACCCCGCTCGGACAGCGCCCGTTGTCCTCCAACACCATCCAGCCGCCATCGGCGCCGCGAATCAGGTCCGTCCCGCAGACGTGGATGTAAATGTCCTTCGGGACATTGAACCCGGAGAATTCCCGCCGGAAGTGTTTGCCCGACAGGACGTAGTAGGGCGGCACCACGCCGTCCTTCACGATTTTCTGCTCGTGGTAGATGTCGTGCAGGAAAAGGTTGAGAGCCGTGATCCGCTGGATGAGGCCAGCCTCGAGTTTCTCCCATTCCTTGCCGCTGATGATGCGTGGAATGAGGTCAAACGGGAAAATCTTCTCGGTGCCTTGGGCATCGCCGTAGACGTTGAAGGTGATGCCTTGCCGCAGGAACGACAGATCGACGCTTTGTCGGTAGCGGTCGAAGTCCTCAGGCTTGATGTCCCCGAAGAGCTGTTGGAAACGCCGGTAATGCGGCCGCACCTGATCGTGCGCATCCACCATCTCGTCGAAAAAGTTCTCCGCGCGGTAGCCGTTCAGCACAGGCCCTATTTGGCCGACTTCGGGGGCAGATGCAGCAAGGAAAAAGCCCTTCACCTGACCCGAAAACCGCTCATGGATCGGGTGGGAACGATTCAAACCGCCATGCTGGATCAGGCGAAATTGGTGGCCGTCTAGACTTCGCTGTTTCCGGCGGCGTGGCGGCCGTGCCCAGAATGCCGGCACTTTCCTCTTCCGCGCGCTTCCGGCAGGCTGTTTACCGATGTCCGACGCACCACTGGGGCTCATTGCCGGTTCGAAGTCGCTGCCGCTGCTATTCGCTCGCGAAGCGAAACGGGACGGCCGCCGGGTGGTCGCAGTGGGATTCGAGGGCGAGACCAGCCCCGATCTGGCTTCGCTGGTGGACGAAATCGTCTGGCTGCGGGTGGGGCAACTGAGCGCGATGATCCGGGCATTCACGGATCGTGGAGTCCGGGAATGCGTCATGCTGGGGCAAATTGCGCCGAAGAACCTGTTCGACGTCCGCCCTGACCTGCGGGCGATGGGACTACTGTTTCGGCTCAAGGAAAAGAATGCCCACACGATCTTCGGGGGTATCGGCGACGAATTGGGCAAGGATGGCGTCGACCTGATTGCTCCATTGCGGTGGTTAACGCCTTGGATGCCTTCGCCGGGATTCCACGTCGGCCCCAAGCTGTCTGACCGGCAGAGGGAAGATGCGGAATATGGTCTGCGGATCGCCAAGGAGGTTTCGCGGCTCGAAATCGGGCAAAGCGTGGTCGTCAAGGACGGCTCGACGTTGGCGGTCGAAGCCTTTGAAGGAACCGATGGCTGTTTCGAACGGGGCGGTCGGCTCGCCGGGAAGGCGGGCGGGGCGGTGGCGGTGAAGGTTGCCAAAGAAGGCCACGACATGCGCTTCGACATTCCGTGCGTCGGTCCCAAGACGATCGAGGTCTGTTCGGCGAATGGTATCGGGGTCCTGGCGATTGAGGCCGGCCGGACCCTGTTGCTAGATCAGCCAGAACTGGAAGCGCTGGCCGTTGCCAGGAAGGTTGCCGTGCTGGCAGTCCACTGAGTTGAGCCGGAGTGCGGGAAATGAGGCTCAACCTCTCGAATTGGTCGTCCGATACGCCTCCCGATTGGATCCAATGGCCATTGGTCGTTGGCGGAAGAACTTTTGACGCCTTGTGGCAACATGCCGACACTGAGTCGGGCCGGTTGCTGGCGTTTTGCCGGCTTTCGGACAACTCGTAAGACTATGAGCGAAGAGAACATGAACAATTTCACTCCCCGGGCGCAGCAGGTGTTGGCGCTGGCCCGCAAGGAGGCGGACCGCTTCGGCCACAATTTCGTGGGCACCGAGCATTTGTTGCTTGGCCTCATCAAGCTGGGGCAGGGGGTGGCGGTGAATGTTCTCCAACGCATGGGGTTGGATCTCGAAATGGTCCGGCAGGAAGTCGAGAAGGAGGTCCGCGGTGGCGTCGAGGGGAAGGTCAGCGGAAACATCCCTTACACCCCCCGCGTGAAGAAGGTCCTCTCGCTCGCCGCCAAGGAGGCGAAGGCTCTCAACCACACTTACGTCGGCACCGAGCATATCCTTCTGGGTTTGCTGCGCGAAGGGGATGGCGTCGCCGCCAAGGTGCTCAAGAATCTCGATGTCGATATCGAGCAATGTCGGCAGGAAATCCTCAAGGAGCTTGATCCCGGATTCCAGCAGAGCGAGGGGGCACCCGCCGAGGAACAGTCCGAAGAGAAAAGCGATCCCGTGAAAGCCGGCGGGAAAGCCGAGGGCGGCAAGAAGGAGCAAAAAACCCCCGCACTCAAGGCGTTTGGCCGGGATCTGACGGAATTGGCGAAGAAAGGGGAGATGGATCCCGTCATCGGCCGCGCTTCAGAAATCGAGCGGGTGATTCAGATTCTCTGCCGGCGAACCAAGAATAATCCGGTGCTCCTCGGCGAGGCCGGGGTCGGCAAGACGGCAATTGTCGAAGGTTTGGCTCAGGAAATTGCGAAAGGGAACGTTCCCGAGCTGCTGGCCACCAAGCGGGTCATCACGCTGGACTTGGCGCTGATGGTGGCGGGCACCAAATATCGAGGACAATTCGAGGAACGAATCAAGGCGGTGATGGACGAGATTCGGAAGGCGAAGAACGTTATCCTGTTCATCGATGAGTTGCACACCATCGTGGGTGCCGGATCGGCCGAGGGCACCATGGATGCGTCGAACATCTTCAAGCCGGCGCTCAGCCGGGGCGAAATGCAGATCGTGGGCGCAACGACGCTCAACGAGTATCGCAAATACATCGAAAAGGACTCTGCCCTCGAGCGCCGCTTCCAGACGGTGAAGGTCGAGCCGCCGTCTGTGGATGACGCCATCACGATTCTCCACGGGTTGAAGCCCAAGTATGAGGACCATCACAAAGCCCAGTTCTCGGACGATGCGATTTCAGCCTGCGTGAAGCTGAGCGATCGTTACATCACCGCCCGGTTCCTGCCGGACAAGGCGATCGATGTCATGGACGAAGCGGGATCGAAGGCCCGGATCGGGGCGATGCAACGTCCGCCCAACGTCAAGGATCAGGAGGCCGAGATCGAAGCGTTGAAGCTGAAGAAGGAACAGGCGATCAAGGATCAGGATTTCGAGGGAGCCGCTCAGCTTCGGGACCAGGAAAAGGCCGCCAAGGAGCGGTTGGACAAGGTCCTGGCGGAATGGAAGACGAACAAGGATGAGCGGAGGGTCCAGATCGGGGAGGACGAAATTCTCCAGGTCGTGGCTAAGTGGACGGGCATTCCGTTGCAGCGCATGGGCCAGAGCGAAACCCAGAAGCTGCTGACGGTTGAAATCGAACTAGGCAAGGTTGTTGTCGGCCAGAAGGACGCGGTGGTAGCACTGGCCAAGTCGCTGCGCCGGGCCCGAGCCGATTTGAAGGACCCGAAGCGGCCCATTGGCTGTTTTGCGCTGCTCGGGCCGACCGGTGTTGGCAAGACCTTGCTGGCGCGAACCTTGGCCGAGCAAATGTTCGGTTCGGTCCAGAACCTGATCCAACTCGACATGAGCGAGTATATGGAGAAATTCACAGTTAGCCGGCTCATTGGCTCGCCGCCGGGCTACGTCGGCTACGAAGAGGGCGGACAGTTGACCGAAAAGGTGCGCCGCCAGCCTTACTCCGTGGTGCTGTTTGACGAGATCGAGAAGGCCCATCCGGACGTGATGAACATGCTCCTCCAAATTCTGGAGGAGGGTAAATTGACCGATTCCCTAGGCCGAGTGGTTGATTTCCGGAACACCATCATCCTGCTCACGTCGAACGTGGGTTCGGACGTGTTGCGCAAGAGCAACGTCATGGGTTTCGCCAAGGCCAGCGATTCGGCCGACTACGAGACCATGCGCGGCAAAACGCTCGACGAGGCAAAGAAGTTCTTCCGGCCCGAATTCCTGAACCGTTTGGACGACATCATCGTATTCCGCACGCTCGGCAAGCCGGAACTGGTCACCATCCTTGATCTCGAGATCAAGAAGGTGTTGGAGCGTATCGCCCGGAAGAACGTGAAGATTGTTCTCGATGAGAAATCCAAGGACTTTCTCATCGAGAAGGGCTTCGATCCACAATACGGTGCGCGTCCGATGCGCCGGGCGGTTGAACGATATTTGGAGGATCCATTAGCTGAAGAGATTCTTCGGGGAACGCTAATTGAAGGCGAACCCGTCCACGTGACGGTAGAGACCGATAAGCTCAGGTTCGAACAGGACCATTCGGCAGCACGAGGTTCGGTCGAGGATGTCGCCTCATCTTGAGTCCCTAGCAGAGTAGCGAAACGGAGGCGTCACCAATGATTAACGTGCACGGCGAAGTTGTTTTTGCTTAGGTTTAGGGCAATGAAAGTCCTCACTTCGGACTCGCCGAGCAGAATCGGTCGGTCGATTCAAGTTCAGGCAGCCTCACGGATGATGGCGCGGGCCGTTCAAAACGTCCCCTACCAACTTCGGAGAGCGAGTTCCGCCGCCGACGTTCAGGCGGCTCAGACCTTGCGATTCTTGGTCTTCAATCTGGAACTCAATGAAGGCCTGGAGAATAGCTATTCAACGCTGCGTGACGAAGACCCGTTCGACGCCGTCTGTGATCATTTGCTTGTGGAGGATAAGCGAACCGGTGAGGTAGTGGGCACGTATCGGTTGCAGACTGGGGAAACTGCTTCCCGGGAATTGGGATTCTATTCCGAGCAAGAATTCGATTTCTCGCCGTTTCGCTCCCAAACGCGCCATATTGTGGAACTGGGGCGCGCTTGTGTGCACAGCGAACACCGAGGCCTGCCGGTTTTGGGCCTGTTGTGGCACGGCATCATGGAGTATGCGAGGAATCACGGGGCTCGTTACTTGGTCGGGTGCAGCTCTCTAACCTCGCAAGATCCCGCGGTTGGTGCTGCGGCATACCGGGAACTTTGCCGCGACCATTTAGCGGAAAAACCATTCCGGACCAGTCCGCTCCCTGCCTTTCGGTGCCCACTAGAAGAACTTGCTCCGGTTGTTCCCAAGATTCCTAAGCTGCTGCGGGCTTACCTAGCCTTGGGGGCAATGATTGCAGGTCCGCCAGCGATAGACCGAGAGTTCAGGACGATTGACTTCTTGACGTGGATGGATCTTGAGAATCTTCCGCAAGATTCAAGGAGTATCTTTATAGGCGATGCCCGGGACCCGCGGCTCTGATTGTCTGTGTTGGCGAGGATGTTTTTGGATTGGATTCGGTTTCAGTGGGAACGCTGACGTGGAGTGGTATCCATGGATTGTCTAGCGTGTTGTTGAAGAGTGGGGCGATTAGTAATTTTTCCTCGGGGTCACGTGGGCAACTCTTCTCGATCCGGATGAGGTTCGCGGTTTCAGGAGCGGTGGAGGCTCCGGCTTGATACTCGCCCAATACCTTGTTCCGCACTCAGTGAAATTGATGTTCCAACTCCCAATGTTTGCTAGCGGCCTAGTCGAAGGTGCCGCGTCCACCGGCAGGCTGCTCAGGTAGTGGCGGCATTCTAGGGTGCTTTCTCGCCCACCAACTGCTGCATGGTCTTGCCCACGCCCACGCTGCGCTAGCCGGAGCCACTCTATCTAGTCGGCAAATCAGCCGATCGTCCCACTTTGGCTTGGAGGTAGCGGCGGTTGTCCATCAAGCCGTGTCAATGCCAGCAAGCGCCGGCTCGTAGCGTTTGCTCCACTCGATCTTCTCCCGGAACTTAGCCTCTAGCTTTGGGCAGGGCATGAAGAATCTCATGAGCGGGCCCACGCCTCGAGTTGGATACCACTCACAGGTTTCACCGAGTCAACACAGACTTCGGCGGAGGCCCAATTCCAGACCTTCCAACATCGAAATAGAAAACCCGCAGAGTTAACTCTGCGGGTTTTTGAAGAAGCGGCAGAACTCAGTTACTCTTGCGTCGTTTCCAAGCAACGAAACCAACCAACCCGGTCAATCCCAGAGCCGGAATCATCGTCTTCGCTTCGGGAACTTCCGCAGTCCGAAGGAAACTAATTTCCTCAATCTCCAAAACAACCCCAGGGGTGGTTGAGGTCATCGTGAAAATGATCTGACGGGCAGTGTTCCAAACGCCCGCTGTCCCCCCACCGATGGACGTCGTAAACGAGGCGGCATTGAACGTAGAAGCCACACCTGAGAAAGCGTCAGGAAAAACACCCTGAATTCCAACCATTCCCGGAGAGGCAGGAGAGCTGCCAGACGTAAACACCTGAATAGTCAGGTCTACTCCGCTAACTGGGTTGGGTAGCAAGAAATCAATGGCAGTGATGTTCTGTGAACCGAAGTCCTCCACATCGAACACATACCGCAGAGTTGCCGTCGAGGTGTCCGTTTGCGAGTTACTCCATGTCGCAGTGCCCCCTCCCGCGTTACTGAACGTCGGCGAGCCTGAGCCACCGGTCCGCAGCAAGCTAGCCCGACGGGACAAAACAGCGAAATCCGTATCTGTCGCAACGCCCCCGAGCGCATCACCGGCGGGCCGGTCGTTGGCAGTCGCACCACTCGAAGTTAGGTTAAATCCGAGCGCGTTAACCTGCGGTGTAAGAAATGTTTCGAAAGTGTCGAGCATCTTGGCCGACACCGAGAAACTGGCGGCAAGTCCCCCAAGCGCCAGCAGCATGCAGTGATTGATTTTCATTGGATAAATTCCTGACTCCTTGTCGTCGTCGGGAAATAACTACCGGGGATCGTTTGTCGGGTCAAGCTGAGAATAGCTATTTTTGGATATCCATCGGATGACCTCCAGAAGGCTTCGGGTTGGCGTTGCGGCATGCAGGAGACTACCGCTTTCCCCGCATTCGACCGCCTGCTAGTCTCCAGCGAGTTCACTATGGCCGGTCGCAATCAGTTTCCATTCCCGCAATTTGAATCCAGCTGGCAACGCCGCTGGGAGGAGCAGCAGACGTTTCGCGCTTGGGGTCCCGGCGAGACGGTGCCAGTCGCGCATCCGTTTGGCCTCAGGCACGGTCTTGGAGGGAGTGCGCCCGGGGGCCAGCAACTGCCGCCCAAGTTCTACATCCTCGACATGTTCCCGTATCCCTCTGGCGCCGGACTGCACGTCGGCCATCCCGAGGGCTACACCGCCACGGACATCCTCGCGCGCTTCCGCCGTTCGCAGGGCAAGAACGTCCTGCACCCGATGGGCTGGGACTCCTTCGGCCTGCCCGCCGAGCAATACGCGGTGAAGACCGGCCAGCATCCGCGGGTCACGACCGAGGCGAACATCGCGAACTTCACCCGGCAGATCAGGTCGCTCGGCTTCAGCTACGACTGGTCCCGCGAAGTGGCCACCACCGATCCCGAGTATTTCAGGTGGACCCAGTGGATCTTCCTCCAGATCTACAATTCGTGGTTCAACCCGGCCACGAACAAGGCCGAGCCGATCAGCACGCTGACCTATCCGGCCGACTGCGACACGGAGGATAAGCAACGCGCGTTCCGCGACTCCAAGCGCCTCGCCTTCGTCAGCGAAGCGCCGGTGAACTGGTGCCCCGAGCTGGGCACGGTCCTGGCCAATGAGGAAGTCATCGACGGCAAGAGCGAGGTCGGCGGCTTCCCCGTCATCCGCAAGCCGATGCGCCAATGGATGCTCCGCATCACCGCCTTCGCCGAGAAGCTGCTGGCCGATCTCGACACCATCGACTGGTCCGACTCGCTGAAGGAAATGCAGCGGAACTGGATCGGGAAGTCGGAAGGCGCTGAGGTGGATTTCCAAGTGGACGGCCACGCCGCCAAGATCCGCGTCTTCACCACCCGACCCGACACGCTCTTCGGCGCGACCTACATGGTCCTGTCGCCCGAGCACAAACTCGTCGGTCAGATCACCACGCCCGCGCAGGCGGCAGCGGTGAAGCAGTATCAGGAATTCGCCGCCACCAAGTCCGACTTGGAGCGCACCGAGCTGGCCAAGGAAAAGACCGGAGTCTGGACCGGCGCCTATGCCATCAATCCGGTCAACGGCGAGAAGATCCCCATCTGGATCGCCGACTACGTCCTCGCGACCTACGGCACCGGCGCGATCATGGCCGTGCCCGCGCACGACGAGCGGGACTTGGAGTTCGCAATCAACTATCGATTGCCAATCAAGGCGGTCGTGAAGCCGACCATTCAGTGGCTGTCTGAAAATGGAGGACACCTCCAAGTTGATGTGATCCTAGGTGGAGAGAAAATGGAGTGGACCTATCTTGAACTTATCGAGGTAGCGACTAGCCGGGACAAATCCCTGGAGCCACAGGTTTACAAGGAATTTATCGAGAAGCCGGCTGAATTCAGCACAGCGTTTTCGGGTGCCGGCATAGCCATAAATTCGGACTTCCTCGACGGCCTTTCGACTGTGGAAGCCAAAGCCAAGATCACCGCGTGGCTGGAGTCCAAGGGCCTCGGCCAGAAGACGGTCAACTTCAAGCTGCGCGACTGGCTCTTCAGCCGTCAGCGGTATTGGGGCGAACCGTTCCCGATCATCTGGACGAAGGACGCCGCCGGGAACCTCTACCACGAAGCCTTGCCCGAGAGCGCGCTGCCGTTGCTCCCGCCCACGCTGGAGGACTACAAGCCGACGGCGAGCGGCGAGCCCCCGTTGGCCCGCGCGAAGGATTGGCTCCATCTGCCCGACGGGTCCATCCGCGAGACCAATACCATGCCCCAGTGGGCCGGGTCGTGCTGGTATTACCTCCGCTACCTCGACGCCAAGAACGGCTCCGCCTTCGTAAACCGCGACGTGGAGAGCTACTGGATGGGTTCCGCCCCATCTCCGATTTCCGAATCCTCATCTGCGAACTCCACTCCCGGAGTGGACTTGTATGTCGGAGGCACCGAGCACGCCGTGTTGCACCTGCTCTACGCCCGGTTCTGGCACAAGATACTCTTCGACCTTGGTCACGTCTCCACCGCCGAACCGTTCTTCAAACTGGTCAATCAGGGCCTGATTCTTGGCGAAGACGGCCAGAAGATGTCCAAGTCCCGCGGAAACGTGGTCAATCCCGACGACGTGCTCGCGGAATACGGCGCCGATGCGTTCCGGCTTTACGAGATGTTCATGGGGCCGCTCCAGGAAACCAAGCCGTGGAACACCCGTGGCGTCGAAGGCGTTTACCGTTTCCTGGGCCGGGTTTGGCGCATGTTCGTGGATGAACAATCCTACGACGAGTTTGAGCAGAATCTCTCCGCCCAGCCGGAGCGGGGCGAGGAGTTCCTCGCGCAGGTGAAGTTGGCCGCGACCATCCGTGACGTGGCGGCGACGCCGGCCCAGGCCAAGACCCTGCACGCCTGCATCAAGAAGGTCACCGATGACCTCGAAGGCATGCGCTTCAACACCGCCATTTCCGCGATGATGGTGTTCACGAACGAGGCCATGACCTGGGACGTGAAGCCTGCCGGCGTTCTGCGGACGTTCCTGCAGTTGCTGGCGCCGTTCGCGCCGCACATTTGCGAGGAATTGTGGCACAAGTTGCACCTGCATCTGGGGCTGACTGCCCCGAGTTTGAGCTACGAACCGTGGCCGGCCTTTGATCCCGCGCTGCTGGTGGAGAGCGAGGTCGAACTGCCTGTCTCGGTGAATGGCAAGATGCGCGATGTCATCCGGGTCGCCGTGGACGCCGACAACGCCACGCTGGAAGCGGCCGCCAAAGCTGCGCCGAAGGTGCAACCGTTCCTCGAAGGCAAGACGATCAAGAAGGTCATTGTCGTGCCCAAGAAGATGGTGAACTTGGTGGTCGCCTGAACTGGAAGCAGAGATGGGTTCACGAATCGCCCTTGGTTTGCTAGGCTTCCCGCCGGTGATGCGCATGACGAAACAGGAAATCTGGGTGCTCTTCATCTTCCTCGTCCTGCTGGTTTCCGGCTTGGCGGGGAAGATGTGGCTGCGGATGCAGCCGCCCCGGCCGCTCGCGCCGCTGCCCGGCACCGCTGAAGGAGGCGTTCGTTAGCCATGTCCGCCGTGGACTTCGATTCAGCTTTGGACCCGTTGCTGGCGCGCGATGGGCGCTACGCCCGCGGGGCCTATCACTTTGTGCGGGACGCGCTGGATTTCACGCGCGACACGCTCCAAAACGAGGCCATCGCCGCGGTCCAACCGCGGAAGGGGCAGCATGTTTCCGGGCAAGAATTGCTCGACGGCGTCCGGCGGCTGGCGCTGAACCAGTTCGGGCCGATGACTCACTGCGTGCTGGAAGAGTGGGGTATCCGGCGTTGCGAAGACGTGGGCGAAATCGTGTTCAACATGATCGACGCCCAGATTCTCTCGAAAACCGACGAAGACCGCCGGGAAGATTTCCAGGGCGGCTACGATTTCGAGGAGGCCTTTCGGCGGCCGTTCGCGCGGCCGGCTTGAACTGGCCCCGGCCGGGTGAGCCGTGACCCTTGCGTCCCCGGTGGCCTGCGTGCGACAACCGCGCAGCCATTTTCCTATGAACCGCCGCGACTTCCTCGCCACCGCTTCGCTCGCCGCCGCCGGACTGGCGGCCACCACCTTGCCCGTCCGGGCCGCCGCCGCCCCGCTGCTGGACCGCAACGGCAAACGCATCAAGCTCGGCATGGACAATTTCGCCGTGCGGGTCCTCGGGCTGAAGGGACGTGCCTTGGTGGACTACGCCGCCAAGCTGAACTTGGACACGCTGTTCATCACCGACTTGCCGGCCTTGGGATCAAAGGAGCTCAAGGACGCGGCTGAATTGCGCGCCTACGCCACCGACAAGGGCATCGAACTGCTGCTCGGTTCCTGGAGCATTTGCCCGACTTCCAAGACGTTCAAAAAGGACTGGGGCACGGCCGAGGAACACTTGGCGTTGGGCATCCAGCTTTCCAAGGCGCTCGGCTCATTCGCGTTCCGGGTGGTGCTGGGAGCCCGCGAAGATCGCCGCACGCCGGGTGGAATCGAGGCGCGCATCGAGGACACGGTGAAGGTGCTCAAGTCGCAGCGCAGCCTGGCGGTGGATTCCGGGGTCAAGGTAGCCATTGAGAACCATGCCGGCGACATGACCGCTACCGAGTTGGTGTCCCTGATCGAGGCCGCGGGCAAGGATTGGGTCGGCGCGAACATGGACAATGGCAATGCCGTGTGGACGCTGGAAGACCCGCTGGATTCCCTGGAGAAGCTTGGACCCTATGCGCTGACGACCAGCCTGCGCGATTCCGCCATTTGGGAAACACCAAAGGGCGCCTCGGTCCAGTGGACGGCTTTCGGCGAAGGCGGCTGCGTGGATTGGAAAGCCTACTTCGCGCGTTTTGCCCAGCTCTGCCCAGGCGTGGCGGTGAACGTCGAGACCATCGGCGGATTCGCGGTCGAGTTTCCCTACCTCGACGGGACGTTCCTCGACGCATTTCCCAAGAAGCCGGCGGCGGAACTGGCGAAGTTCCTCGCCCTGGCAAAGCGCGGCAAACCAGTGCTGAAGGAAGCCATCTCCGACCGCGAGCGGCAGGAAGGCGAACTGGCCCGCAGCCTGCGCTTCCTGCGGGAGGAAATCGGCCTCGGGGTGAAGGGCTGACGCCGGGACGGGCGCGGGCGATTCAATTCCGTGAATGGTTTTTGGTTTCCCCGCCGGGCCTTCGTCCGCGACTCTGCCGCCGCCGTTTATCCATGACCGCGTCGCCTAGCCAGTCCTCCCGTTCGTCGCATCTCAAGGACCTCGACTATTCCGTGGTCCAGCAGTGCATGCACTGTGGGCTCTGCCTGCCGACGTGTCCGACCTACGACGCGACGAAGCTGGAACGGAATTCCCCGCGCGGCCGGATCTCGCTCATGCGAGCCATCGCGGACGAACGGCTGGAACCGACCAAGGAGTTCGCGGACGAGATGTATTTCTGCCTCGGTTGCCTCGCCTGTATGACCGCCTGTCCGGCCGGCGTGAACTATGCCGAGTTATTCGAGCACGCACGGGCCGAGGCCGAGGCATCGGGCGTGCTCAAGTCACCGAAACGGTCCGCGATCCGGTCGTTCACGGTAGGGTGGCTGTTCATGGACCTCAGCCGGCTCCAGTTGCTCGGGCGGGCCATGCGGCTCTGGCAGGAAACGGGCTTGCAGGGCTTCGTCCGCCACAGCGGCGTGCTGAACCTCCTGCCCAAGCGGCTGCGTGAACTGGAGGCGATGACCCCCGAGGTGGAAGCCGAGTTCTCGGCGGACCTGATTGCGCCGCTGACCCCGGCGTATGCCGAGCGCCGTTTCCGGGTGGCGATGCTGACGGGCTGCGCGCAGGACCTGACCTTTGCGAGCGTGAACCGCGACACGGTCGAAGTATTGGTGCGCAACGGGTGCGAAGTGGTTACCCCGCCGGCCCAGAATTGCTGCGGTTCGTTGCACGCGCACAACGGCGAATGGACGCTCGCCCAACAGTTGGCGCGGCGGAACATCGACCAGTTTCCGCCGGACCAGTTCGACGCGATCATCACCAACGCCGGCGGCTGCGGGTCGCACCTGAAACACTACGCCAAGCTGCTCGCGGACGATTCCGCCTACTTGGCCCGGGCCCACGAGTGGGACCGCAAGGTGAAGGACATTCACGAATGGCTTGGCGAAATCGGCATTGCGCCGGCACCGAAATCGCAGCCGGACCAGGTGGTGACCTACCACGAAAGCTGCCACCTGTGCCACGGGCAGAAGATTACCGCCCAGCCCCGGCAATTACTGAAGGCGATTCCCAATCTCAAGCTGGTCGAATTGGCGGAATCCAACTGGTGCTGTGGCAGCGCGGGCATATACAACCTGACTCAGCCGGAGATGGCGGGGCAGTTGCTCGAACGGAAGATGAATCATGTCATCGCGAGTCGGGCCACCACGGTGGCGACGGGTAATCCCGGCTGCTTGCTCCAACTGATCACTGGCTGCAAGCAACGCGGCGTCGAACTGCGGGTGGTGCACCCCATCACGCTGCTGGCCGAGGCCTACCGTCGTTAGTCACGGCTTCGGGCCGGCGGAGCGATAGACGAGAAATAGTTCGTCACCGACCCGCTTCAACGACTTCAGCTCCAACTGGGCCGCATCGGCGAGGCGCTGGAATCCGGTCCCGTCCGAAATGGTCGGGGCGGTGCGGCCGCCAAAGATCAGCGGGCAGACCGTCAGGTGAAGTTCATCCACCAGCCCAGCACGGAACAGGGCGTCGTTCACCTGCGCGCCGCCTTCGCACACGAGGCGCCGGACCCCGTGATCGTCATGCAAGGCCTGCAGGGCGGCCGCGAAATCAACCTCGCGGCCCCGGGAAACCCAGACCTCGCTGGCCAGGCGGCGAAGGCGCTTCAGCCGAGTTTCGCTGGCCTTCTCAGTGGACAGCACGATGACGGGCGAAAAATCGGCGGCCCACAGTTCCGCTGTGGGCGAAAGGCTGCCCGAGCCGCTGACCACGACGCGGAGCGGGTGCCGGGCGAGACCCGCGCGCACGCGGCGGCGGGTGAATTTGTCCGGGCCGTTGCCCAACGTGGCATGGGATTGTTCCACCGTGCGGGCGCCGCACAGGATTGCGTCGGTGGTTGAGCGCAATTCGTAGAGATGTTCGAGGTCTCGGGCGCTGCCGAAGCTGGTTACTGCCCGGTTTGCGGTGGCGATTTTCCCATCCGCGGTCATCGCCATGTTGATCAGGACGAACGGTCGCGGGATGCCGGAAGGATTTGGCCGCGATCGGGAAACAGGTGAGGGAGAGGCCACGCACGGAGCGAAAACCGAATTCAGCCGCGCGCCAATCGGGAAAAGTGCTGGGCCTGAGGCTCGGCCGGGCCACAGCCCACGCTCATTCGAGCAACATGGCGTCGCCGTAGCTGAAGAACCGATAGCGTTCGCGCACGGCTTCGGCGTAGGCCTGCAACGCTAGGTCACGTCCGCGCGGATGTTCGCCTGGTGCCGCGAAGGCGCTGACCAACATGAGGAGCGTGCTTTGGGGCAGGTGAAAATTGGTGATCAGGGCGTCGATCACGAGGAAAGGGGCAGGTGGGTGCAGGAAAATCCGGGTGCGACCGGCACCCGCAACGACCTGCCCGTGAGTGCGCGCGACGTGTTCGAGGACGCGGGTCGTCGTGGTCCCGACGGCGATGACCCGGCGACCTTCCGCTTTGGCTCGGGTGATCGCTTGCGCGGTTCCGGTCGGGACCTCGTAGCGCTCCTCGTGCATGCGGTGATCTTCGATCCGGCCCGCCTTTACCGGGGCGAAGGTGCCGGCCCCGACATGCAGGGTCACAAACCGGGTTTCAATGCCTCGACTTCCCAGTTGTTCCAACAGACCGGGAGTAAAATGCAGTCCGGCGGTTGGTGCGGCCACCGAACCATCGTGGGCGGCGTAGACGGTTTGGTAACGAGTTCGGTCTTCCACCCCCACGGCCGGCTCGGTCCGACCGATGTAGGGGGGCAGGGGCATTTCGCCGAGTTCACGGGCCGACGCCAACACGTCTTCCGTGCCACTGAACCGCAGTTGGCAGTGACCTTCCTCGTTTTTGGCCCGCACTTCCGCCCGGACTGCGCTATTCGCACCGTTGGGGTGCCTGAAATTGATCCACGAGCCGGGGCGGACCCGTTTGCCGGGCTTGAGCAGCACCCACCACTCCAGCGGGCCGCACTCTTCGAGGAGGAGGATTTCCACCTCCCCGCCGGTGTCCGCCTTCGAACCCCGCAGGCGGGCCGGGATCACGCGGGAATTGTTCATCACCAGCAGATCACCGGCCCGCAGCAGGTCCGGAAGGTCCCGGAACATGCGGTGCTGGAAGCGGGAGGACGGCCGTTCGACGACCAACAACCTGGATGCATCCCGTTCCGGGGCAGGCTGTTGGGCGATGAGCTCGGGCGGCAGGTGAAAGTCGAAGTCAGCGGTCTGCACAGGTAGGGGAGGACAGGGGCTAGATGGCTCCGAGGGGCGTTTAGTGGATTCGGCGCCGGGTTAAACCGACTCAGGGGCTTCTAGGGGCGAATTCCGGTCGGGCGTGATCAGGAAAAGCCATTCGATGAGGCAGACTGCGGCTCGAACGATCCAAGACGGCCACCAACGCAGCCAAAAGTTGTTCGGTGAACAACTTAGCGTTGACGGAAAAGGGGTAGCTAGGGTTAAACAGGGGTTGTCAGGAGCAATTTGGATTAAACGGTGGTTCCATGTCAGAAATTCCCGCCAGCGCAACCAGCGCCGTCCCCGGTCCGACCGCGGACGAGCCGGAGTTTACCTGGCGTTTCACGCACAAGCTGGACACCCAGGCGCGCGTCCAGATGCCGGCCGACTGGCGGCCGAACGATCCCAATTTCGTCTTCATGCTCTGCATTTGGCCGCACCAGCCCTCCGGACGCAAGAAGGCGTGCATCAAAGGGTTTACCCAGCGGGTTTATCGGGATTTGGTCCGGAAGGTCGACGCGATGCGCTTGGGCGACCCCGAGGCCGATGCGCTCCGGCGCGCCCTGTTTGAAGACGCCGTGAAGCTGAAGCTCGACGGGGCCGGCCGGCTGTGTTTGCCCGCCGAAATGGTCTCGGAGGTCGGATTGGGCAAGGAAGCCTACTTCATGGGCTTGGGAACCCAGTTCGAGATTTGGAACAAGGAAACCCTCGACGACTGCCGCAAGACGGATTCCGCCCTTTCCACCAACGCCTTCAGCCGCATCTAAGCCACCACGACGCCCATGAACCTGACTTCTCTCCTGAACCGCGGTCGCGGCCTGCTGCGGCCCAATTCCGATCCGTTTGCGACGTCCGGCGGGGATTCGGTTCCGCCGGTGCAGCCGGAACTTCATGCGCCGACGCCGATGGCGGCGTTGCCAAAGCCCCCGGCCAGCAGCCGACGCCGGCAGAGCTGGTTTGGCTGGCTGTTCGGAAACTCCCGCCGCCACGAGAGCGTGCGCCTGGTGCAAGGCGAGCTGCTGCTGCAAAAGGTGAAGCCGGTTCGCAACGATTTCCGGGACGACGATCACCCGGCTCCGGCCCGGGCGAAGGCGAGGGTGCTTTGGGAAACTCCGCGGCAGGACGCGCCGCGGGATGACCAGGACCACGCCTGGAACCGGTTGCGGAACCGGCGGACCGACTCGCTCGTGGTGAAAGCCGACTGAGGTCATGCGCAGTGGTCCCCTTCATTCACCAACCAGTGTTGCTGGCGGAAGTGCTGGCGAATCTCCGGCCCCGGGCCGGGAAGTCGTTCTTCGACGGCACGTGTGGTGGCGCTGGGCACAGCGGGGCGATGCTGCGGGAAAGCTCACCGACGGGCTTCCTGTATGCGTGCGACCAGGATGGCGACGCGATCGCGGTGGCCACTGAACGGCTCGCGCCGTTCGCCGGGCGCTTCGAGCTGCGCCGGATGAATTTTGCGGAGGCGGCGGGCTGGGTGCCGGCCGGAAGCTGCGCCGGGGCGCTGATCGACTGCGGCGTGTCGAGCTTTCAGATCGATCACGGGGCCCGTGGGTTCTCGTTCCAGCAGGACGGTCCGCTGGATTCGCGGATGGACCAGCGGGCGGCGGTGACGGCAGCGGACATCGTGAACCAATGGTCGGTTGAGGAGTTGGCGAAGATTTTTTGGGAATACGGCGAAGAGCGGGAATCACGGCGGATCGCGCGGGCGATCGAGACGGAGCGCAAGATGGTGAAGTTCGAAACAACGCGGCAGTTGGCGGGCCTGGTCCAACGGACCTGTCCCCGCACGGACCAATTGCCCGGCCGGCTCGCGCGGATCTTCCAGGCGCTCCGGATCGTGGTGAACGACGAAATGGAAGTCCTGCGCCGCGGGCTCGCGGCCGCCTTCGGGATGCTGGAGCCGCAGGGCCGACTCGGGGTCATCACCTTTCATTCGCTGGAAGACCGCATCGTGAAGGACTTCATGCGGGAACTGGCCCGGGATTACTCCTTGCCGCCGGGTGAAGCCGACTTTCCCCACCTGCGAATCCCGCGGACACCGCCGGGGCGCCTGGTGACGCGCAAACCCTTTTTTCCCGGCGAGGCTGAACTCGCCGCCAACCCCCGTTCCCGCAGCGCCCACTTGCGGGTGCTGGAAAGGATCTGAATGGCCCGGAACCAAAAACGAGACGTCCGCGCACAGCAGTTGCGTAACTATGCGCTGTTCGCCCTGTCGGTCGGCATCATCGCCACGATGGTGATGGGCTTCGTGCTGCAACGCCGGGCGCATACGCGGCTAGGTGCCCAGAAACGGCAACTGGAGACCCGGGTCGCCGAGTTGCGCCGGCAGACGAATTTCCACGCCATCCTGCTCGCCCAGCGGAGTTCGCCGCTGGAACTCATCCGCAAGGCGGAGGCGTTGGGCCTGACCAAGATTTCGGCAAGCCAACGGTTGTTCGTCCCGCTGCCGTCCCCCTCGTTGGCTGTGACCTCCACGCAGCCGGCACCGTCGGCGCCTTCATTGCGGTCCGGACAACTCGCCACGGCGATTCCGCGCTAGACCATGGACGCCTCCCTCAGCCGCCGCCGCATGTGGATCCTCTCCTGGGGATTCTGTGTGGCGTTTGCGGTCATCGCGGGCCGACTGGTCTTCATCCAGGCCATTGCGCCGATCGAGCCGCAGTTCGCGATGGAAAGCACGGAGCGGACGTTTCCCCGGCCCGCCAAGCGCGGCGCGATCCTCGACGTCAACCGGCAGCCCATGGTGCTCTCCGACCTGACGGTCACCGTCCGGGCTGATCCGCTCAAGCTGGGCATGTTTGGCGGGGAAATGGCCGAGCTGATTTCGCCGTTCATCGGGCTGCCGCCGGCGGTCATCACCGAACGGATGCGAACGGCCTACTACGCCGCGCGGGAAGGCCGGTTGGTGACCAACGCCGGGGTCGTCTCCACCAACTGGGTGACCGTGCAGAAGGTTCGCCGCAACAACGGCATCACCACCAACCTGCCGTATTCCCGTTGGGTCGACCTCGAGGAAATGCTGCGGACGAACCGCTTCGCCGAAGAGCGGGCGCTGCTCCTCGCCCGGACCAACGCGAACCTCGCCTATCAGCGAAGCGTTGAGGAAGCCGGTTGGTGGAACCTGAAGGCATTCCTCGCCGCCAAGAAGGTCCGGTCGGCAACGATGCGCGAAATCAATCCGCGGCTGAACTACCTGAAGACCAACTCGCTCGAATGCCGGGTCAATGGGCTCTACCCGGAAGTGGTCGAAGTTCGGGTGTATCCCAACGCCCATCTCGCGGCGCACGTCCTCGGATACGCGACCAACAGCGTGGCGGCCCAACGCAGCCAGTCCCAGGTGCCGTGGCGGCTGCTGGGGGCGCAGGGTTTGGAGCAGCGATTTGATGCGGAACTGCAGGGTTCGCACGGCGTTCTTGTGACCCACAAGGTCGGCAACGACGAACTGGTCCCGCTCCGGGCCCGGGATGTCGCCCCGATCGACGGCCTCAACGTGCGCAGCACGATCGACCTCAACATCCAGAGCTTCGTGGAACAGGCCCTCGACGAGGCCTACGCCGCACTGCAACCCAAGAGCATTTCGGCGATTGTCCTCAATCCGAAGACCGGCGACGTGCTGGCCTTGGCGAATCGTCCCACCTACGACCCCAACACGGGGCGCATCCCGTCGCTCGAGGCGATGCTCAACCGCGCGCTCAAGGTGCCCGCGGAACCGGGTTCCACCTTCAAGATCGTGACCTACGCCGCCGCGCTGAACGAAGGCTTGATCAAGCCCGACGAACGCATCGACTGCGAGCATGGCCGCTGGAACGTCCCCGGCACGCGCCGGGTTATCAGCGACGACCAGGGTCACTATATGGACGACGTCTCGGTTGAGACCGCATTCGCCAAATCGTCCAACGTCGGGGCCGTAAAGATCGGCCTGCGGATGAACACCAACACGTTCCTGCGCTACATGCGCGACTTTGGGTTCCTCACTCGCTCGGGCATCGAGTGCGGCGAATTCTCGGCCAGCACGAACTTCGTGCGGGGCCAGCTCCACATCCGCCGGGGATACGGCGAATCCGCGGGCGGAATTGGCTCCTGGGATGGCCTGACTTCCAGCAGCCTGCCCTTTGGCTACGGGTTCTACGCGACCCCGTTGCAGACCGCGATGGCCACCGCGGCGATTGCCAACGACGGGGTGCTGATGCGTCCGCGGATCGTGGTCGGCCTTGAGCGCGGCAATGGCGAGGTCGTCACCAAGTTCGAGCCCACGCAGGTGCGACGGGTCGTCACCAGCGACACGGCGAAGCAGATGGTGCGCATCATGCGGACCGCGGTCGAGGAGGGCACCGGTGGCCAGGCGGCGATGGAAGAGTTCGCCGTCGCGGGCAAGACCGGAACCGCCAAGAAGGTCGTGGATCGCAAGTATTCCTCGACCCACTACTATGCGTCCTTCGTCGGCTTCCTGCCCGCCGACAATCCGGAGTTGGTCATCATGGTGAATGCCGATGAGCCGACGACGAAGGGCAAGTCCTACTACGGCGGCAAGGCTTGCGCGCCGGTCTTCCACCAAATTGCGACGGCCACGGCCAGCTACCTGGGCCTCCGTCCGTCGCTGTTGGGCACCAATGGAGTGGTGTTGAACCTCAATTCCCACCCTGGCTCGACCAACTGACCCATGCTGCTCCGCGACGTCATCGCCCAAGTTCCCAGTGCCCGTTTCGCCACGCCGCATTCCCGCGACGTGCGCGAGGCGGTGGTGCAGGGCCTGACCCAGGATCCGACCCGGGTCACCCAGGGTTCCGTGTTCGTGTGCCTCAACGACCGGAGCCGGGAGAATCCGTTTGCGTCCTTCACGGCCGTGGCCCGCGGGGCGTCGGCCGTGATCTGCGAGCCAGGCACGATGGTGCCGCCGAATGTCCCGCGCATCGAGGTGCAGGACTCCGGTGCGGCCTTCGCCCAGGCGGCCGCGGCCTACTTTGGCCACCCGGCCAAGCTGCTTTCGCTGGTCGGCGTGGAATGCGCCACGGCCGTCGCCGGGGAAACCCGCTGTGCGGCCACCAACGTGACTTGGCTCCTGTCCCGGTTGCTGCGGGTCGCCGGCGCGAAGACGGCGGTGATCGGCGAGCTGGGTTGCGAAGCCGGGGGGCGCGAACTCCCGCTGGCGGCTTCCCAGTTGGATGCCTTCGAGCTGCATCGGCTCCTGGATGTGCATCGACATGCCGGGGGCAGCGCCTGCGTTGTGCAGCAACCCGCGGTGCACGCGCATCGTTGGGGGCGTCTGGCCTGCGCCGAGACGGTCGCCGAAGTGGCCCGCCCGGAACCGCAGGATGCCTTCAGTTGGCGCGGCAGCCGGCTGGTCTTGAATGGCCTGCGCGTCTCGACTCCGCTCGTCGGTGCCGGCAATGCCGCGGCACTTCGTTCCGCGCTCGGGGTGTTGCTGCGCCTCGGCATCCGGCATGACCGGGTGATCGGTGCGTTGCCGACCCTGTCCGGCGCGCCGGGATTCCTTGAGCCGGTCAGCGCGGGCCAACCCTTCGGTGTGTTCGTCGATGCCGCCCGCACGGCCTGCGAACTGACGGTGGCCATCCGTGAGCTGCGCGCAGTTACGACCGGGCGCATCATCGTAGTCGCGGGGCCCATGTCGGAGGTCACTGCCGAACAACGTCGCGGGCAGGGAACTGCCGCCGGGGAAGCGGACGTGGTGTTCGCCACCTCGGACAATCCGGGAGACTTTTCGCCGGAGCTGCTGCTGGCCGATTTCGTGCCGGCCACCAGCCGGGCGAAGTTTGTGATCGAGGCGGACCGGGCGCAGGCCATCGAGCGCGCCATCCGGTTTGCCCGCGCCAATGATGTGGTGCTGCTTGCCGGCAAGGGGCACCGGCGCACCCAAGAAGTCGCCGGCACCGTCGGGCCGTTTGACGATGCGGCCCACGCGGTCGAGGCGCTGGCTCTGCGCGGATTCGGAGGTGACCTGTGAATTCCGCCGCGACTCCGGCCAGCCGGCCGCACCTGCTGGGCTTGCTCGCCGGGCTTTTCCTCGCGGCCGGATTGGTCCTGTCGGCGATGGTGTTCACCCGCGCCTGGCTCAAGATCTCCGAATCGGAAGCCATCACGGTGACGGGCTCTGCCCGGCGCAATGTGGAGGCGGACCTGATCGCGTGGCGCGGGTCCTTCGCGACCGAACAGCCCACGTTGCTGGAGGCGCAGCGGCGGCTCGCCGAGGATCGGCGCAAGGTGGAAGGCTTCCTGGCCCAGCACGGGTTCACGAACGCCAGCTTCAACTCCATCGCGATCACCGAACTTCAGGCACGACAGGTCCAGAACGAAGGCGGCGAGGAAACGGCCCGCCAGAAGACGGTTGGCTATCGCCTGACCCAGGCGTTGGAAATCCGGAGCGGCAACATCGACGGCGTGTTGGCGATGGATCGTTCGACGGTCGCCTTGCTGGAGGCCGGGGTGGTCTTCACCGCGCTTTCGCCCGACTTCATCTACACGCAGGCCGGCGAGGCCAAGATCGAGATGCTCGCCGAGGCGACCCAAGATGCGAAGGCCCGCGCCGGCCAGATCGCGGGGCAGGGCGATCGCCGCATTGCCCGGCTGCGTTCGGCCCGCATGGGCGTATTCCAGATCACCCCGCTCTACAGCACCCAAGCCAGTTGGGACGGCATGAACGATACCACGTCCCGCCAGAAGACGGTCACCGCCGTCGTCAACGCCGCCTTCCTGCTCGATTGATTTCGTCCCGCCAAACCAGCCCTCCCATGACCCTACAAACCCTGCACGACCACCTCACCTGGAGCTTTGCCGCCCGCCTGTTGCTGTGCGCGCTGTGCCTGCTCGCGCTGCTTTGAAATGAGTCCCCGCTGATCCCCAGGCCGCCGCCATCCAATCCTCCGGTCCCCCCAACCCCAGCAGCGGGTGGCGGCTGCCGCGGAGGTCAGCGAGAACTCATTTCGATCCGATCCGACATGGAAACCCGCCCTCTGCACTACTTTGCCACCGCCTGCAGTGGTGAACTGCGTTCCGGTTCGCCGGCGACGCCGGTGCGGCGCGTGCAGACCGACTCGCGGCAGGCGGCCCCCGGGGACCTGTTCGTCGCGTTGAAAGGCGAACGGTTCGACGCGCACGACTTCCTCGGCGAAGTGGCCGCCAAGGACGTGGCCGGCGTCGTGGTGGCGCGCGCGCAGTTGGCGAAACTGCCGGCAGGTTTGCCGGCGATCGTGGTGGAGGACCCGCGGACCGCGTATGGCGCCATCGCCGGATTTTACCGCGGGGAATTTGAACTGCCCGTCATCTGCGTGGGCGGCTCGAACGGCAAGACGACGACGAAGGAACTTCTGGCCGCGGTGCTGGGGCGGGCGTTTCCGGTGCTCAAGAGCGAGGCCAGCTTCAACAACGACATCGGCGTGCCCGCGACGTTGTTGCAATTGGACCGGTCGCACCAGGCGGCGGTGCTGGAAGCCGGCACGAATCATCCCGGTGAACTCGCCCCGCTCATCCGCCTGATCGCCCCCCGAATCGGGATCGTCACCAGCATCGGCCGGGAACACCTCGAACATTTCGTTGATCTGGCCGGGGTCGTGCAGGAGGAAGGCTGGCTGCCACAGTTACTGCCGGCCGCGGGGCAGGGGGGCTGCCTGCTGGTGCCCGGCGATTCACCGTTTGTCGGGGATCTGATCGCCCGCACCGCCGCGCAGGTGATCCGAGTCGGCTTTGGACCCGCCAACGACTGGCGGGCCGAACTCCGGTCCATGGATTGGACCGGCACCACGTTTTCCGTGAACGCGCCGAATCCTCGTTGGAGCGGCGAGTATCATGTCCCTTTGCCAGGCCGTCATTCAGTGCCCAACGCGCTATATGCACTGGCGGTTGCGTGTCAGTTGGGGGTGGAACCCACTGCCGCCCGCGACGGCCTGGCGGAATTTTCACCGGCGAAGCAGCGCCTCAACCTGCGCGAAGCCGCCGGGGTGCGTCTCATCGACGACACCTACAATGCCAATGCCGACTCGGTCGCGGCGGCGTTGCGGACTCTCTCCGACCTCCCGTGTTCGGGCCGCCGTGTGGCGGTGCTCGGCGATATGGCGGAACTGGGAATCGCCACCGAGACCGCGCATCGGGAGGTCGGGCGGCTTTCCGCGGAACTAGGCCTCGACCTAGTCTTCGCCATCGGGCGCAACGCGCAGCTCACCGCTGCCGAGGCCGGCGACCGCGCCCGGGCCTTCGCGTCGTTTGAGCTGGCGGTGGAGGCCCTGTTCCACTGCCTGGAACCCGGCGACTGCGTGCTGGTGAAGGCCTCCCGCTCCAGCCGTTTGGAACGCGTGGTCGAGGCGCTGGTCCGCCAACTTACCCTCCGCGACACCCGGCCCGAGCCCGTGCCTGCCTGAGATGCTTTACCACCTTTCAGAGCTGTTCCCGTTCGCGCCGTGGTCGGTGTTCCAATACATCACTTTCCGCAGCGCGGGCGCGGCCATCACCGCATTGCTGCTCAGCATGCTGATGGGGCCCGGGGTGATCCGGTGGCTGCAGGACCTCAAGTTCCGGCAAGACTACCGCCCGAAGGACGTCAAGGAAGGCGCCGACGCGACGGCCGCCGCCGCGGACTTGGCCAAGCGGGGCACGCCCACGATGGGCGGCATCCTCATCGTGCTGGTGCTGGACATCGCGGTGCTCCTCTGGGCGCGCTGGAATCCGTTCGTGCTACTGACCGTGCTGGCCATCGTGGTGCTCGCAGGACTCGGCTTCTACGACGACTGGCTCAAGGTGACCAAGCAGACCAACGAGGGCGCAAAGTCCCATCTCAAGATTTACGTGCAGTTCGCGCTCGGACTGGGCGTGGCCATCTATCTCTGGCAACTGCCGTCGACCGCCTCGTTGATCAACGACATCCAGGTGCCATTCATCAAGAACCCGGTGCTGATCGGCGTGCCGGTTGTCGGGATTCTGTTGGCCATCCTCGTCATCTGCGGCGCGTCGAATGCCGTGAACCTGACCGACGGCATGGATGGCCTGGCCATCGGCTGCACGCTGATCACCACGCTGGTCTTCCTGGTGATGACTTACATCGCGGGCAATTCCGTGTTCGCACATTACCTACTGGTGCCCCACGTGCCCGGCGCCGGGGAACTGACCGTGATCTGCGCCGCCATGCTCGGGGCCTGCCTGGGGTTCCTATGGTTCAACTGCCACCCGGCGGAGGTCTTCATGGGCGACACCGGTTCGCTCGCGCTCGGCGGCGCGCTGGGCATCATGGCGGTGCTGATTCATCAGCCGTTTGTCCTGCCGATTGCTGGCGCCGTGTTCGTCGCGGAGGCACTCAGCGTGATGCTTCAGGTGGGCTGGTTCAAATACACCCGGAAGCGCTTCGGGCAGGGCCGCCGCATCTTCCTGATGTCGCCGTTGCACCACCATTTCCGGAAGAAGGGCCTGCCGGAATCGAAGATCGTCGTCCGCTTCTACATCGTAGCCATCCTGTGCGCCGTCGTGGCGCTCAGCACACTAAAAGTCCGGTAGGCATGCCCTCACACCACAACATATTGGGCTTTTGCCCGAAAGCCGGTGCCGGCCGCAAGACGGTCTTTTCCCCCCTTGCATGGCACCTGTCCCCCGCTTTAATCGGCGCCGGCGACGGCCCGCAGAGCCGTTGGTCAGGTGGTGTGTGTGGCGGCGGCAGTCGGTGCGAAGATCGTCTGGTTTCAGTCCGGGAATGGGTTACGGAGCGTCAGGATGACGGCCGCCCTCCCGCCCTGAGTTCTCCCCGGGTGGTGGAGACTTCCATCCATTTTCCGGCCCACGCGGAACCCTCTTGGCCTCGCGTTGACTTGAGGAGTCAACGCGGGGCCAACTTCACCCCAACCCTCCTCGATCGCCGCCCGTGCGCGGCCCCCATAAAATGAGTTCACCGAATCCGTTGATTCCCCAGGGCTCGCTGCTGGAGCAGCAGGCCAAGTCCAAGTCCACGTTCCACGTCGCCGCCCTGATTGTCGGCCTGCACGTGTTCCTGCTCGGCGGCCTGCTGATCATTGGCTGCAAGCGCGAGGAACCGAAGCCCGTTGAGCCGCCGGTCACCGACACGCTTTCGCAGCCCCTGATCACCGAGACCAACTTGGTCGATCCCGCCCTGGTCGGCGGCGCCCCGACCAATCTGATCGCGCAACCGAGCACGAACCCGATTCCGCCGGTCACCTTCGAGCAGCCGATTTCGCCCGTCGCACCTCCCCCCGTCGAGCCGGCGGTGCATGAGACCGCGGGCGGGCCGACCTCCGAATACGTCGTCAAGAAAGGCGACATCGCCGGCCGCATCGCGAGCCGGAACAAGGTCACGCTCAAGCAGCTTCAGGAGGCCAATCCCGGCGTCGACTTGGCGAAGCTGAAGGTGAACCAAAAGATCAATCTGCCCGCTGGCGCCGCCGCCCCGGCCACGCCGCCGGCTGCCCAGGAAACAGCGCCGCAGGCGGCTTCCGAGACCATCACCTACACCGTCAAGGGTGGGGACACGCTCACCAAGCTGGCCAAGGTCCATGGCACCACGATCAAGGCGATTCGCCAGGCCAGCGGGCTCAAGTCGAATGACCTGAAGGTCGGCCAAAAGATCAAGATCCCGTCGAAGGCCGCCGCCCCCGCGCCGGCGGCTCCGGCCCCGGAGCCAGTCGCTCCGCCGGTGGTTTCGCCGGCACCCTTGCTGCCCACCGCCACGCCGATCGCGGCGCCGGTGTCACCTGCGCCGATCGGCACTCCGCGGTAAACCCTGCGTAAACCGGGGCGCGTCCGGCCCTCCTCAATCCGGACGCGCCCTGCCGTTCAGAACTCCGCCTCGCGACCATGAACCGAACCTCCACCTTCCTGCTGCTGGCCGTCGGTTCCCTGCTGGTGCTGAGCGTGACCATGCTCGCGAGCGCCACGATGCTGAAGTCGACCGACAGCTTCGTGATTCGGCAGGCCATCGCGTGCGCCGTCGGCTTCGGCGCCTTTGCCTTTGCGGCGCTGCTCGAATTGGATTGGGTGAAGAAGGCCACGTGGTATCTCTACGGGCTAGCCTTGGTGGCGCTCCTGCTGACGGTTTCGCCGCTGGGCACCCGCAGCCTCGGCGCCCAGCGATGGTTGTTCGGAACCCAACCGTCGGAATTCGCCAAGGTCGCGCTGGTGGTCGCGTTGGCTTGGTTCGCGGCCCGGTATCGCCACCGGATGCAAACCTTCACCGCCGGGGTCCTGGGCATGGGGCTGATCGCCGCCCCGGTG
The DNA here is from genome assembly GCA_044339945.1 of Kapaibacterium sp. (SeqCode). Lineage (GTDB taxonomy): Bacteria > Verrucomicrobiota > Verrucomicrobiia > Limisphaerales > UBA9464 > CAIWAH01. The sequence continues at coordinate 14,889 of JBIIUN010000002.1, read as the reverse complement.
CTCGGCCTGATCCTCGCGGAACCTGACAAGGGGACCACCGCGCTGCTGGGTGGCGTCACCTTGCTCGTGATGCTCGTGGCCGGCGTCCGATGGTCACATGTGTCGCTTACGGGTATCGCCGGGGCCGTGGCTTTGGCCGTCGTCATTTCGCAAAGCGGCTATGCGATGAACCGGGTCAATGCCTTCCTTAAGCCGGAGTCCAACCGCGACGCTGCCAACCAGTTGAACCAATCGCTCTACGCCTTCTCGGAGGGCGGCCTCGAAGGCAAGGGACTGGGCCGCGGTTCGCTTAAGTTCAAGGTGCCCGAACAGCACACGGATTTCATCTTCCCGGTCATCGGCGAGGAGCTTGGCCTGGTCGCCACACTCGGGGTCGTGGCCGCCTTCATGATCATCCTGCTTTGCGGTGCCTCGATTACCCACCGCACGGAGGACCCGTTCCTCGCGTTGCTGGCGGCGGGCATCACGTTTGTCATCGCGGGGCAATCCTGCTTCAACATGGGCGTCGTGACCGGACTGTTGCCGAACAAGGGTATCGCGCTCCCGTTTGTCAGCCGCGGCGGCACGGGGATCGTCGTCATGATGACCCTCGTCGGCCTGTTGCTGAACATCTCCCGGCAGGCCGTCGTGCAGGAGGTCGCCGACCTTCGCCGCGCCGCCAATCCGTTCGACGACGCCGATACCGACCTGCCGCAATGACCCAACCTTTGCCCAACCTGCATGTGGCGATCGCCTGCGGCGGCACGGGCGGCCACCTGTTCCCCGGTTTGGCAGTGGGGCATGAATTGGTCGCGCGCGGCTGCGATGTGTCGTTGCTCATCTCGCCCAAGGATGTGGATCAACAGGCGGTTCGCGGCGTCGCCGGCGAGTTCAACTTGGTGACCCTGCCCGCGGTCGGGCTGACGGGCCGACGGGTCCTGAAGTTTGCCGCCGCCAGCCTGCGTTCATATCGGGCCGCACGGACGGCGTTCCGGCCGCGTCCGCCCCAGGCGGTGCTGGCCATGGGCGGCTTTACCAGCGCCCCGCCGATTCTCGCGGGCAAGCGGTCGGGAGCCGTCACTTTTCTCCACGAATCGAACACTATTCCGGGCCGGGCCAACCGCTGGCTGGCGCACGTGGTGGACGAATGTTTCGTCGGTTTCGACGCGGCAGCCGGCCGACTTCGCAACCCACGCGTGGTGAACACCGGCACGCCCGTCCGTCCGGGTTTCGCTGCCGCTGATGCCGCGGGTGCCCGCCTCGCGTTGGGATTGGATCCGGCCCAGCCCGTCCTGCTAGTCATGGGCGGCAGCCAGGGTGCTGCCGGGGTCAACCAGTTGGTCGTGGCCGCGTTTCCCGCGATGCTGGAAAAAATTCCCGGGCTGCAACTCGTTCATCTCACCGGCGCCCAGGACCACGAGCCAGTCCGCGCAGCGTTGGCCGCCCATGGCCGCCGGGTGCGGGTCCATGCGTTTTTTTCCGAGATGGAATTGCTGCTCGCCGCCGCCACGGTTGCGATCAGCCGCAGCGGCGCCTCGTCGCTGGCCGAGCTCGCCGCGATGCGCCTGCCCGCGGTGCTGATTCCGTTCCCCGCCGCCGTGGACGATCACCAACGGCACAATGCCGAAGCCTTCGCCGCCCATGGCGCGGCCCGCGTTTTGACGCAGAAATCCGCGACGCCGGCGCAACTGGTTGAGTTGGTTGCCGAGCTCGCGGCCGAAGGCGCTTCCAGGTCCCGGGCCATCGCCGCGCTGGCCGCCTTGGACCGGCCTGCCGCCGCCGCGGAAATTGCCGAGCGCATTCTCCAGCGGTTGCCGCACGGAAGCGGCGCACGGGCTGGTGGGGCAACTGCGGCCGCTCGGCCGCCCCGCAACCAACTGCAACTTGAAGGAGGTGCCCGATGAGCTCGACTTGGAAGCTGGCAGCCGCGCCGGTGGACTCGGCGGAAGAAGCGTTGCTGGACCATGCCGAATTGATCTCGGATCTGTTCCGGGACTTCCAGGTGGCGTTGCCTGCGGCGACGTTGCTGCGCCGGGACGAACCGCTGGCGTCGCGAACCACCCTTCGCGTGGGCGGTCCCGCCGACATCTACATCGAACCCTCCAGCGAAAACGCGCTGACGTCGGTGGTCGAACTGTGCCGGCTGCGGAACGTCCCGCTTTTCCTGCTCGGCCGCGGCTCGAACCTGCTGGTCCGCGACGGCGGCATCCGCGGCGTCGTGGTGCGGCTGGCGCACGCGGAGTTTTCCCGGATCGAGATCGAGGAAGATCGCGTGCGGGCCGGGGCCGGGGCCAAGCTCAAGGACCTGGCGAACGCAGCCCGACGGGCCGGCGTCGCGGGCCTGGAGTTCCTCGAAGGCATTCCGGGTTCCTTGGGCGGCGCGCTCCGGATGAACGCCGGCGCCATGGGCGGCTGGATCTTTGACCGCGTGGAGCGGCTCCGGTGCCTGTCGCCTCTCGCCGAGCTGCGGGACCTGCCCGTGGCCGAGGTGCCATTCACCTACCGCAGTTGTCCGCTGCTCACCACCCACATCGCGCTGGGGGCCACGCTGCGGGGCAGTAACGAAGCCGCCGACGCCGTGAAGGCGCGCATGGACGGTTATAGCCAGAAACGCTGGGACTCCCAACCGAACCAGCCCAGCGCCGGGTGCACCTTCAAGAATCCGGCGCCGGACCTGCCGGCGGGGAAGCTCATCGACCAACTTGGCCTCAAGGGCACCCGGGTCGGCGAAGCGATGGTCAGCGACGTGCATGCGAATTTCTTCGTGAACCTGGGCAATGCGAAGGCGCGTAACGTCCTCGACCTGATCGAACTGGTCCGCACCCGTGCCCGCGAAGTCCGCGGAGTGGAACTGGAAACCGAGGTCGAAATCGTCGGGGAAGACTGAACCATCCATGCCGGATTCAATGACCATCACCGTCTTGCTCGGCGGCCCCTCGGCCGAACGCGAAGTCTCGCTGCGCTCCGGCGCGGCGGTGGCCAAGGCGCTGCGCGCGCGCGGTCACACGGTCCACGAGGTGGATCCGTTGCCGGGAGCCCTCGCGTTGCCGGTTGGCACGGAGGCCGTCTTCCTCGCGTTGCACGGCACGTATGGCGAGGACGGCACGGTGCAGGCCGAGCTGGAACCGTTGGGCGTGCCCTACACGGGCTGCGGCGTGGCGGCCTCGCTCTTCGCCTTCGACAAGATTGTCGCCAAGCGGCGTTGTCTCGCGGCGGGCGTGCCGACGGCCAAGTTTGTGGTCTTCAACTCGGCTTCGGCACCTTGGCCCGAAGGCTGGCAGCCGCCCGTCGTCCTCAAGCCCACCCGGCAAGGCAGCAGCGTGGGGCTCCAGTTTGTGGACCGTGTGGAAGATTTCCCGCGCCAGCTCGCCGAGTCGCTGCGGTTCGGCGGCGAGGTGGTCATGGAAGAACGGATTGTCGGCCGCGAGACGACCGTTGGAATCCTCGGCGGCCAGGCGTTGCCGATCGTGGAAGTGCGGCCGAAGGCCGGTTCCTACGACTACACGAACAAATACACGGCCGGCCTCACGGAATATTTTTGCCCGGCCGAATTCGATCCGGCCACCACGGCTCGCATCCAGGCAGCGGCGCTCGGGGCGTTCCACGCGATTGGCGGCCGCGATTATGCGCGGGTGGACGTGATGGTCCGGCCCGACGGATCGCCGGTCGTGCTGGAGGTCAACACGCTGCCCGGCATGACCGAGACCAGCCTGCTGCCCAAGGCCGCCGCCGCGGTCGGAATTGATTTTGCCTCCCTGTGCGAACGCATGGTGGAACTGGCCCGGAAACGCGCCCCCCAAGGCTGAACATGTTCAATCCCTTCACCAGCCGCCCCCGCAACCGTCGCCGCGACAGCGACTTCACCCTGGACGTGCGGCTCAATGCCAACGCGGAGGCCGACGGACCGCCTCGCCGGCGTCGGGTGTGGTGGCTCAAGCCCGCGTTGCTGCTCGTCCTGGCCGGAGTTGCCTGGCTCGGTGGCGGCGCCTTGGTCCGCGAGGCCAAGGAGCGTTGGCTCTACCACATTCCGTCCCTGGCCCTGAAGGATCTGCCCGTCGCCCGGGATGGCGTGATTACGGCCGCGGAGATTCGGCGGCTGGCCGGCATCGCGGTCGGCCGGAACATCCTGACGGTGGATCCTTACAGCGTTCGCCAGCAGCTGTTGCGGCATCCCCGGATCGAGGACGCGCGGCTGGAGCTGGAATTTCCCGACACGATGCGCATCACCGTCCGGGAACGCGTGCCGGTCGCCCGCCTCATGCTGCCGCCGGTGGCCGGGAAGGAAACCTATCTGCTGGTCGATGACCTCGGCCACGTGATGGCGCCGTTCGAGACGGGCCGTGCGCCGGCCGAAGTGATCGAAGGCGAAGCCATGCTGCCGTTGCTGACCGGCGCGTCGGCCGTGGGCATCGCGCCGGGCCACACGCTGCCCGGCCCGCAGACGCTCGCAGCGCTGCGGTTGCTGGCGACTTTCGGCGAGGCGCCGATCTCCACCGAGGCGGACATCGCCGCCGTGGACGCATCGGTGCCGGGCGTGCTGACCGTGGTAACGACCCGCGGCGCGCAGATCACGATGACGCCGGGCAATTTTGAGCGGCAGTTCCAGCAATGGCACGGCGTGCAACGGCGGAGCGCCGAGCTGCGCCGAGCCATCGGTTCGCTGGACCTGAGCGTGGCCAACCATCCGCCGCTGCGCTGGGTGGAACTGGCCTCCTCCTCGACCAACGAGCCGCCGGCCAGGCCCGTGCGTCCCAAGCGGAAGTCGCCCCAACGTCGCCACGCGTAAACCCGAACGACTGTCTCCATGTTCAATCCCAGCCACCTGATTGTCGGACTCGAAATCGGCACCTCGAAGGTCTGCGTCGCCGTGGGCGAAATCGGTGCCCGCGGCGAAGTGACGATCCTCGGCCTCGGCCAGGCCCGTTCGCGCGGCGTGCGCAAGGGGGAGATCACCGACGCCACCAAGACCGAGGACGATGTCCGCCAGGCCATCGCCGAGGCCGAGGAGATGGCCAACGTCGAGGTCCAGAGCATCTACCTTGCGGTGACCGGCACCCACATCCGGTGCCAGAACAGCAAGGGCGTGCAGCCGATCCCGTCGGTGGACCGCACGATCACCAAGGACGACGTCAAGGACGCCATCCACAACGCCAAGCTCGTCGGCTGCCCGAACGGCTTCGAGGTGGTGGACAGCGTCCGGCAGGATTTCCTCGTGGACGAACGCCCCTGCGACAATCCGATCGGCGCGGTCGGGGCGCGCGTCGAGGCGTGCGTCCACGTCATCCACGGGAACTCGAACCGCATCGCCACCGCCCGCCGGGTGGTGCAGAAGCTGGAGCTTTCCGTCGCCAAGCCGGTGTTCAGCGGGCTGGCCTCGGCCCTCGCGGTGCTCACTCCGGAGCAGAAAGACCAAGGCGCCATCGTGATCGACTTGGGCGGCGGCACGACCAACTACGCCTTCTTTCACGGCGGCGTGCTCCGGCATTCTGGCGTGCTGGCGGTCGGGGGCGACCACGTGACCAACGACCTCGCCAATGGGCTCAAGCTGCCCATGCCGCAGGCCGAGGAACTCAAGCTCAAGCTGGGCCGGGCGCTGGTCGATCCGTCGTCGAAGGGCGTGATCCACTCCATCCCGCGCGATAACGGCTTGCAACCGCGGACGATCAACGTGGAACACCTCCAGCGCATCATGCACCTGCGCCTGGAGGAGACGCTGCGGATCGTTGCCACTGAATTGGCCCCGCACGGCGGGTTGGTTTCCGCTGGCGCCGGCGTGTTCCTTTGCGGCGGAGGCGCCCGGGTCAACGAGATCGAACACCTCGCCGAGGACATCTTCCAACTCCCCATCGCCCGGGCCCACGTGCAGAACATCTCGGGGCCGGCGGACGTGCTGGGCAATCCCGAGTTCGCCACGGCCATCGGGTTGGTGCGCTACGGTTCCATGCGGGAACAACGCCAGCCGAAACGCCGCTGGGACATCGCCTCCAAGTTCACCTCGCTCATCAGCCGCTGAACCGCCGCCATGAATCCCATTCCTCCCCTGAATCCGGACGCCGGCCTCCTGTTTCTCGGAGTCGGCCGGGCCGGCACCAAGATCGTCCGGGCGCTCGCGGCCTTGGAACTCGCCGGCACCCGGTTCGCCTGTTTGTCCACGGCTGAGTTCCCGGCCGAGGTTGCCGGGGTGAACGACCTGCCGTTCGGCCTGGAAGTCACCCGCGGCTTCGGTTGCGGCGGCGACGTGGCCCATGGTCGGCAGGCGGCGGAACAGGACATCGCGGCGCTCCGGCAGGCGGTCGCCGGGGCGCGGGTGGTGGTGCTGGTCACCGGGTTGGGCGGGGGCACTGGCGGCGGGGCAGCCCCGGTGGTCGCCAAGCTCGCCCGCGACGCCGGGGCATTGGTCGTCACCTTGGCCACGCTGCCCTTCGGCTTCGAGGCGCCGCTGCGCCAGGCCAACGCGAAGGCCTCGCTCCAGGCCATGCGCGCCGCCTCCGACGTGGTGCTGTGCCTTTCCAACGCGGCCGCCGCCCGGATGCTCGACGAGAAGACGCGGTTGCCCGAGGTGATGGCGAATTCCAACGCGGTCATTGCGGATACGGTCCGCGGGCTCTGGCGCATGCTGACCTGCTCGGGGCTGGTTCCGATCGGGGTGGCCACGCTGGAACGGATGCTGCGCGGACTTCACGGCGAAAGCGCCTTCGCGACCGTGGAAGGCCGCGGCGAAAACCGGGCCCGCGAAGCCTACGACCAACTCCAGAAACACTCTTTCCTCCAGGCGGAACATTCACCCGGTGAAGCCGAGGTGGTGCTGGTGAACATTGCCGCCGATGGCGACCTGCGCCTCGACGAACTGGAATGGCTCCAGCGGCAGTTCCAGACGCAATGCGAGCAGGCTCGCCTGGTCGTGGGCGCGACCGATGATCCGAGTCTGCGCGGGCGGATTGCGCTGACCGTGATCGCTGCCCGGACCGGCATCGTCCCCGTCACGTCGCCCGTGGTGGCGCCGCTGGCGAACCCCGCGGCCGGATTGGCCAATCCACCGCCCCGCTTTGAGCCGTCCGCGCCGGAAGCGCCGGTCATCATCGACGGGCTTGACCTCGATACGGGTGCGCCGGTCCGCGGTCTCGCGGGACTGGTCAAGGCCGGCTCGGAAGCCGTTCGCCGCGGCGCGTCCGGGAAACTGGCGGGCAAGAAGAAGGCCGAGCAGCAGAACTTCAACTTCGACATCGTCTCGAAGGGGCGCTTCGAACACACCGAAAGCACCTATTACCAGGACCAGAACTTGGACGAGCCGACGTTCCTGCGGCGGGGCATCACCTTGAACTGAGCCCGGTCACATTGTGCCGCCGGCTTCCAGCCGGCGGAACCCCAAGGTGGCTTCGAAGCGCCGTTGAACGATTCCTCCGGGCTCGGCCGCGCCCAAGGAGGCGGCAGCCATGGGCGGGCGTCAGGCACTGCCGACAGGATGCCGGCAGCACATTGCGGGGCCGCCGTCGCCCTTGCCCTCGCCGCCGGGTTCACCTAACGCTTCCCGCGTTTATGGGTCTTCTTGAAGGCAAACTCGGCATTGTATTCGGCGTCGCCAACAAACGTTCCATCGCGTGGGCCATCGCCCAGGCTTGGGCCCGCGAGGGAGCCAAGCTCGCGTTCACCTACCAGGGCGAACGGCTGAAGGAAAACGTCGAGGAACTCGCCGGCACTTTCGGGGCCGACACCCTGATCCTGCCCTGCGACGTGACGCGGGACGCGGACATCGACGCGGTGTTTTCCACCGTGACCGAGAAGTTCGGCCGGTTGGACCTGCTGCTGCATTCGGTGGCCTTTGCCCCCCGCGAGGCGCTGGAAGGCGACTTCCTCAATACCAGTCGCGATGCCTTCAAGGTGGCGCACGACGTCAGCGCCTATTCGCTCATCGCGTTGGCCCGTGGCGCCGCGCCGCTGATGACCAACGGCGGCTCCATCGTGGCGATGAGCTACTACGGCGCCGAGAAGGTCATCCCGCACTACAACGTCATGGGCGTGGCCAAGGCGGCGCTGGAAGCGAGCACCCGTTACCTCGCCAATTCGCTCGGCCCGAGAAAGGTCCGCGTGAACTGCATCAGCGCCGGCCCGATGAACACCCTCGCCGCCCGGGGCATCGCGGGCTTCGGCGACATGCTGAAGCACTACGAGGCCCATGCCCCGCTGAAGCGCAATGTGCTGCCCGATGAACTCGGACACACGGGGGCGTTCCTCGCCAGCGACGGTGCGGCGGCCATCACCGGGCAGGTCCTCTACGTGGACTGCGGCTATCAGATCATGGGCATGTAAGCCCGGGTCACCGGCGGTGCCCGAACCCGAATCCCTGCCTCTGGTGCTGCCGCGCAAAGACTGGCCGACGGAATTGGTTTTCCTGCTCTTCTTCCGGCTGTTGCTGGGCGTGGCGGTGGCGTTGTCGCTGTTGGCGGCCCTCAGCAAAGCCATCGGCGGCAAAATGCCGTCGGTGCTTGAGCTGTTCCTGGGCGGGTTGGCGTTCCATGGCACCGGGCTGGCAGTGATCCAGTTATTCCTCCGGAACGTGCGGCAGAGCTGGGGCGCTGCGTTCGGCTGGGTGACCCAGCCCGGAAGCGCGGTGAGGTTGGGTGTGGGTGTGGCGCTCGTAGTCCTGCCGGTAACCTACGGTTTGCAGGCGGGTTGTGCGTGGCTGCTGGAACAGGTCGGCGTGGCGGCGACCACGCAACGGAGCGTCGAGTTGCTCGTGAACGACCCCAGCGTGATGAGCCGGGGACTGATTGCTGCCTTTGCCGTCGGTTTGGCGCCGCTGGTCGAGGAGACATTGTTCCGGGGCCTGCTGTTTCCCACCGTGCGGGATCTCGGCTGGCCGCGGGCCGCGCTCTGGGGGCAGGCCGTGCTCTTCGGGGCGATCCACGCCAACGCGGCGGCGTTCCTGCCGCTGACGTTGTTTGGCGCCACGCTGGCCTGGCTTTATGTGCGGACCGGCAACTTGCTTGCGCCGATTGCCGCCCACGCGGTCTTCAACCTGGCCCCGTTCGTCCTCCTGGCGTTGGGCGTCGAGTTCGGCCCGTGAGGCCGCTTTCGCCGTGCCCGCCGCCTGCCGACGTGATTCCCTCTGCCCGTGACCGAGTCTGAACTCATCGCTCACCTGAAACCGCTGCTGCCGACCAACGACTTCGTCGTGACCGGCGCCGGCGACGACTGCGCCGTGCTCGAGCTCGGCGCGCCGGACACACAGACCCTCTTCAAGACGGACGCCGTCGTGGAGGGCATCCATTTCACCGCCGACACCGAGCCCGAACGCGTGGGGCGCAAGGCCTTGGCCCGTTGCCTCAGCGACATTGCCGCGATGGGCGGCACGCCGACCGCCGCGGTGGTGACCTTGGGCTTGCCGCGCGGCTTTGATCCCGAGCGGGTCAAGGCGCTTTACCGCGGCCTGAACCGCCTGGCCGCGCAATATCAGGTTGCCGTGGTCGGTGGCGAGACGACGACGAATCCGGGCGGCTGGCTGGTGAATGTCGCGCTGCTGGGCACCGTGCCGCGCGGCCAGGCCCGGCTGCGTTCCGGGGCCAAGGTGGGTGAGGCGCTGTTCGTCACGGGCGACCTGGGCGGCTCGCTGGCCGGCAAACATCTCGACTTCGAACCGCGTTTGGCCGAGGGCCGCTGGCTGCTGGAATTCGCGGGCGTTTCTTCGGTGATGGACCTCAGCGACGGCTTGGCGAGCGACTTGCCCAAGTTGCTCGCCGCCAGCGGCGTTCCGGGGGCCGAGTTGCGCAAATCGGCGGTGCCGGTCAGCCGGGCGGCGCGGGAGCACGCGCGCACCAGTGACCTGGCGAAGCCGCCCTTCGTCGCGGCGGTGACCGACGGGGAGGACTTCGAGCTGATGTTCACCGTCCAGTCCAACCGCGCGGTCGCGATGCTCGACGAATGGAAGGAACAGTTCCCCGGCGTCCGCCTAAGCTGCATTGGCAAACTCACGGAAGAGGCGGGTGTCTGGGTGCGGGGCGATGATGGGCTGCGGCCGTTGCCGACGCGCGGTTATGAGCACTTTGCCTGACCCGAAGAAGACTAGGCCGACTTTCCCATGCTGATCACCCGCACCCATTCTGTCGCCGAGACCGAAGCTGCCGGGGAAACGTTCGCCCGGACGGTGCAGGCAGGCTGGGTCATCGGTCTGAGCGGCGATCTGGGCGCGGGCAAGACGGCGTTCGTCCGCGGCTTCGCGCGGGGGCTGGGCTTCGCGGGGCGGGTGCATTCGCCGACCTTTGCGCTGCTCAACGAATACGACGGCGGCCGCCTGCGGCTGTTTCACCTCGACCTTTACCGGCTTAACTCCGCCGACGATGTGCGGGGCGCCGGACTGGAGGAATACCTGACCCAGCCGGACGGCGTGAGCGTGGTGGAGTGGATAGAACGGTGGGCGGGAGAGGCGTTCGCCACCGAGGGCACCGGACCCGGTGCGCTGCGCCGGATTTACCTGCGGTCCGTCGACGAGAACACCCGGGAGATTGGCTATGATTGCGCTGGCGCTTGAATTTTCTTCCGACCGTCGAAGCGTCGCCGTGGGCCGCGCCGGCGAGTTGCTCGCCGAGGTGACGCACCTGGGAACGGTCAACACGCCGGTCTTTGCGCTCATCGCCGAGGCACTGCGGCAAGCTTCAGTGGAGCGCGAGGACGTTGGGCAATTGGTCGTCGGCGTGGGCCCGGGCAGTTACACCGGCGTCCGCATTGCCATTTCCGCGGCGCAAGGTTGGCAGCTGGCGACCGGCGCAACCTGCGTCGGAGTGAACAGCCTGGAGAACCTCGCGCGATCCGTGACTGATCGCATCCTGCTGGCGGTCGACGCCCAACGGGGGGAGTTCGCCAGCGCCTGGGCGGAAGCCGGCCGGCTGCTTGAACCGATCCGGCTGCGGTCCAAGGACGAACTACTGGGGCGCCTGGGGCAGGGGGAATGGGTGGGCGGTCCGGACTTGGAGCGACTGTTGCCTGGAGCGCGTCCTCTGTTTCCGACCGCGGCGGGAGCGCTAGCGTTGGCCGTCAACGCGGTGGCAGTGCCCGCCGAGACGCTGGCGCCGAGCTACCTGCGGGAAGCGAGCTTCGTGAAGGCGCCGCCCACGCGGGAAATCGCCGGCTTACAGCCCTGAGCGCGGTCGTGCCCGAGCGCTGCACACTGAACCGCCCTATTTGTGAGTGTCGCACGCCGCCGCGCCCGCTTCGCCGCCGCTGTCGGCGACCATGCGGTCGAGATCGCGCATGATGGCGGCATGGCAGTCGGGGCAAAAACCGTGGGTCAGCCGGACCTGCGTATTGGTCTGGAGGTAGCTTTCGATGCGCTGCCAATAACCGTTGTCGTCGCGCACCTTCTTGCACTGGGCACAGATCGGCATGAGTCCGCGGAGGGTCTTGACCTCGGCGATGGCGGCTTCGAGCTCGCGTTTGAGCCGGTCGCGTTCGAGTTCCATCTCGTGCCGGTAAAGCGCCATCTGGATGGCCGCGCCGAGTTCCCGGCCGTCGAAAGGCTTCAGCAGATAGCCGTAGGGCTCCGCAACGCGGGCCTTCAGGATCGTCGCCTCGTCGTCGTAGGCGGTGATGAAGATGACGGGTTTCTGGAACCGCTCCCGGATGATGGAGGCGGCTTCGATGCCGCTGATGGTGCCCCGGAGATTGATGTCCATGAGGACCAGCTCCGGGTCGTGTTCGCGGACGAACACCAGCGCCTCGTCGGCGGAACTGGCGCTGGCCACAACCGTGTGGCCGAGGTCGTGGCAGCATTGCTCAAGATCCATGGCGACGATCTGCTCGTCCTCCACGACCAATATTCTCGCCGGGGTGCCCTTCATGAATCCGTTTGCCTGCTTATCGGCGCGGGGAAGGATACCTTAACCGTCATTCCCGAACGGTTCTCGGCCTCGACCGTGCCGCGGAGCTGCCGCGCCAGGGCGCTGACGAGCTTGAGCCCAAGCGAACCTTCGCGGCCTTCCGCGGCGCCGCCCACGCCGTTGTCGGCGACCGAGAGGATCCACTGGCCCTGATCCGCCACGAGCCGGATTGCGAGTTCGCCGCGCCGCTGGTTGGGGAACGCGTGCTTCAGGGCGTTGGTGACCAACTCGGCCACGATCAGACCGCACGGGACCGCAGTCTCGATGGCCACGGGGCCGACGGTGACCTCGATCGGCTGGAGCATTTGTCCGGGCACGCGGCCGAACGACCGGATGATCTGTCCGGCCAACGATTCGAGATACGCGCCGAGGTCGATGCACGAAAGGTCGCCGGTCCGGTAAAGACGTTCGTGGATCAGCGCCATCGCCTGCACGCGGCCCTGGCAGTCCTCGAAACGGATGCGGGCTTCCGGATCGGCCACGGCGCGGGATTCGAGCTGGAGCAGGCTGGAAATGATCTGAAGGTTGTTCTTCACGCGATGTTGGATCTCCTGGAGGAGAATCTCCTTTTCGCGCAACGCTTCCTCGGCCACCCGATGGGCCTGCCGTTGGTCGGTGATGTCCGTTGCCACCCCGCCGCTGGCCACATGGCGGCCCTCGGCGTCGTAGAGCGGGAACAGGGTGGTCAGGTAGGTCCGTTCCTCGCCGGCGCGGCCGCGCACATCCTCGACCACGAAAGGCCGCAGACTGCCGGCGAGACGTTCCAGGCGGCGCCGGAACAGGCTGGCAGCTTCCGCCGGCAGGACGTCCTCCAAGGTTTTCCCGATGATCTCGGCGGCGGATTTGCCCAACGCGGCCTCGACCGAACGGCTGACCAGTAGGTAGCGCCCTTCGCGGTCGAATAGGGTTACCAGCGAGGGCGAGAACTGAAGGATGCCCCGCAGTTGATCGTTCAGAGTCTTCACCCGGCTTTCCGTTTCGCGCCGCTGCGTGATGTCCTCAATCAGCGAGACGAAATAGAGCGGGCGATCATCGGTGTCGCGGACCAATGCCACCGTGACCAACGCCCAGACCACCTTCCCATTTCGGCTGAAGTAGCGTTTCGACCGTTGATAGGTGCGGAGGTCGCCCGCCAGCACGCGGTTGCGGAGCGCGTCGCCCTGCGCGATGTCGTCGGGATGGGTGATCTCGCGGGCCGTTTTGCCCAGCAGTTCCTCCTGCGAATATCCCAGCGTGGAGCAGAGCGTGCGATTGGCCTTGAGCCAGCGGCCTTCGGGCGAAACCAACGCCATGCCGATGCCGGCGGACTCGAAGGCGAGCCGGAACCGTTCCTCGCTTTCCCGCAGGGCCTGTTCGCTGCGGCGAATCCGCGCCTCGGCTTCGCGCTGGTCCGTCACGTCGAGCTGGGTGCCCAGCAGGCGGGCCGGCCGGCCGGCGATGTCCTTCTGCACGATCCCGTCGCAGCGGACGTGCCGGGTATTGCCATCGGGGCGACGGATGCGGAATTCGGTGTGGAGCCCGCCTGGAATGCTCAGCGAGGTATGCAGTTCGGCCTGGAAGCGGTCCGCATCTTCCGGGTGGAGCATGGCGTGCCAGTTCCGACTGGTGGCGCCAAAGTTGACCCGGGTTCGCGCGTAGATCTCCAGCGTCCGGTCGTCCCACTCCAGACGGTCATTGGCGACGTCCCAGTCCCAGACGCCGATGCGCGCGGCCTGGGTGGCGAGGTGCAGGCGTTCTGAAGCGGCCTCGAGGGCGCGGCGGGTGGCCTTGTTTTCCGTGATGTCCTGCACGGCGCCGAAGAGGCCGATGACTTCGCCGGCGCGGCCCGCGCGCGCCTCGCCGGTCGCCAACACGTCCCGGCGCACGCCGTCGCGCCGGAGCAGGGTCAGCTCCAGGCGATAGGGCACTCCCTCGACCGTGGCCCGGCGCAGGGCGTGTTCGAGGAACGCCCGGCTTTCCGGGCTGAAGCGGTCCAACTGCGCGAAGAGCCGGGGGGCTGGCTGGCCGACCGGGTGCTCCATGATTTGGCAGAGTCCCTCCGACCAGGTGACCGAGTCCGTGGCGGCGTCCCAATCCCAATACCCTAGCCGGCCCAGTCGCTGGGCTTCGAGCAGGCGATGTTCCCGCAGGGCCAGTTGCTGCTCGAAGCGCTTGCGGGATGAGATGTCCCGCAGATGGACCACGATGAAGCGGGTCCGGCCGCGCGAGGACACCCGGTAGCCACCCTCGGCGAAGAATTGGCCGCCGTCGCGCCGCTGGCAGGCGAGTTCCACCAAGGGACCTTCCGCGCCGGCCTCCGTCGACCGGCCCGCGTCTTGCAGCAGCTGATTCCAGGGAATGTCCTGCCCGCTAGCGGCCAACACGGTCAGGAGGCGGCCGGTCAGCATTTCGCGGGGCCAGCCAAACACCCGTTCGGCCTGGCCGTTCAAGGCTTCGATGCGCCCGTCGCCTGTGAGCACCAGCATGCAGACTGGCGAGCCTTCGAAGAAGGTGTGGGCCTGGTCCAGCGCCTGACCTGCTTCGGCAAACAGGCGTTCGGCCCGGAGCGCCAGTTGCCGTCGCTCGCGGTCCACGGTGTCGATGGCCATCGCGTTCGCGAGCGAGATCCAAATCAGGCCGAGCACGATCAGGAGGGTCACGACCGACATCACGAGGCCGGCCGACAGGGGCAGGCGGTGGGCCACGCCAAGGCGGATGGCCGCGATGAGAAACGGCAGACACAGGACCATCGGCACTATCCGGCGGAACATCCGGCCGGCGAGATGGCCGGCGACGGCCAACCGCATCACGCCCTCGAATGGCCGCAGGGCAATCATTCCGGCGGCGAGGAACACGGCGGAGGCAGGCACCAGGCTGAAGGCGAACCTTTCTTCCGATCCGGCGGGAATCGCGCCAAACGCGCCGGCGAGCAGGAAGAACCAGGCGCCGAAACCGACGACGGCCATGATCAGTTGGACGGCCCGCAGATGGCGCCGCGTCCGCCAGCCGAACAGCGCCGTGGCCGACAGGATGAAGAGGCACGCCAACGCCAGTTGGGGCA
>JBIIUN010000265.1:0-7178 GCA_044339945.1 Kapaibacterium sp. (SeqCode) | reverse complement strand
GTGGGAAGCCGCAGCGGCGGAGCGCCGGTCTCCGACCCGGCGAGTGCTGCCGGCCAAGCCTCGCCGGATCGGAGATCGGCGCTCCAAGGCAGCCACGCCCTGCCGGCTGCCAGCCGGCAAAACAGCAGATTGGCAACCTGCGCTACGATGGCGGCGTTGCCCCATCTCACCTGCTCACTTTCCCACCTGCCCACCTGCAAGGAAGAGTGAGCCTCCTGACGTCGGCTCCTACGAGGGCTTGGGAAGATCATCGGGTAGTCTCCTTCTCCGCGGCGGCCTTGGCGGCCAGTTCATCAATGCGTTTCTCGGCGTCGGCGATCAGCGGGAGGAACTGCTGCATTTCCTGGGCGAAGGCGCGGATGTTGCGGTCGCGGTAATCGCGGCTGAAGGCCTGCTCGGTGCGGTCGCCGGCGAGGAAGGCCCAGTTGCTCGGGCGCGCGTAGTCGAACCAGAGGCGGTTCTTTTCGGCGACGGCGGCGACTAGTTCGCTCTTCGCACCATGTCTCATGGTTACAGAGGCGGTATCCGCTGCAGACGTATCTCCAAAAATGTGTGCGAAGGAAAAATCGGCAAAGGTTTTGAGTCCATCATCACCAAGTTGGTTGCTATCAGAGGTATAACCCGAGGCGCCAAGCGCCAAGACGCCGGTCATCATTTCAAATCCCATGGTTGATTTCAGGTTCATCCGCCTAGCTAGCCGGTGAGTTCCGTCTGAGTAGAGAATCAAGTCCTGGTGGCGAGCATTTCTGTCCCCTGGTTGATTCCCCTTAATTGACGCCGCGGGATGCGGCGTCAGGAGGACAATCCTTGGAATCACTTGGCGAACGCGTCCGAGAAACGCCTCGTAGGCCGTCACAAAATTCGTCAGCCCCGCTTCGCCCGCCAGCGACTCCATCTGGCCGAACTGCACGAAGGCTACCGTCGCCCCGACCTGCTTCAGTTGGGTGACGAGGTCCGGGTAGTTCACGTCGCGCGGTTGGGCGAAGACCGTGTCGCCTTCCCACGCGAGGCTGCGGAAGCGGAGCTTGTGGTGCGGGTGCCGGATCGTCAGCAGCGTCTCCAGATGTCCGCTTTGCGCGAGGGCGACCATGTTCGCGCCGCCGATGAAGGCGATCACGTCGTTGGTGCGCAGCGGCAGGATGGGTTCGGCCGCCCGTAGCCGGAGTTCCAGCCATGGCAGCAGCAGGGCGAGCAGGACAACGCGGGCCGTTTTCATGGTGACGGCGAAACGGTGCCGCACCGGCCCGAACGCTGGCGAGCTTGTTTGCGGGCGCTTCGGCGGTAACTTCGCCGCATGGTTTACGATCCGTCGCTCGACGAACTGCTCCAGAAGGTGTGGGACGGCGGGCGCATTTCCCAGGACGAGGCGCGGCGGCTTTACCGGCTGCCGCTGGAGGAACTCGGCGCGTTGGCCGACCGGCGGCGGCAATTGCATCGGGCGGCGGCGCACGGCGGGCGCGGCAACGACATCGTCACGTTCATCGTGGACCGGAACGTCAACTACACGAACGTCTGCAACGTCTATTGCAAGTTCTGCGCGTTTTGGCGGACGGAGAAGGACGCCGACAGCTACGTCATCACGCTCGACGAGCTGGACCGCAAGATCGAGGAAACCATCGCCCTCGGCGGCACGCAGATGCTGATGCAGGGCGGGCATCACCCGAAGCTGACCAAGCAGTGGTATCTCGACCTGCTCAGCCACGTGCGGGACAAGTTTCCCGGCTTCAACGTGCACGGCTTCAGCCCGAGCGAATTCATCCACTTCCAGGAAGTGTTCAACGAGCCGGTCGAGCAGCTCATCCGGGAATTTGTCGCGGCCGGTTTGGGCAGCATTCCCGGTGGCGGCGGCGAGATCCTCGTGGACCGTGTCCGCACGCGGATTGCGCCGCTGAAGGCCAACACGGACGAATGGATGGGCGTAATGGATACCGCGCATCAACTCGGACTGGCGACAACCGTGTCGATGATGTTCGGCCACGTGGAGACGGTGGAGGATCGCATCGAGCACCTGGAAGTCGTGCGGCGGCAGCAGGACAAGTCCCTGAGACGATTGCGGGACGCGGAATGCGGAATGCGGATTCAAGGCGAGAGCCCAATTGAGTTGTCGGCGGCGTATGCCAAGGCGGTGGAGACGAAGGCCATCAACGGCGGGGCGTTCACGGCGTTCATCTGCTGGACCTTCCAGCCGGAGAACACCGTGCTGAAGGCCGCGACCGTCGGCTCGCACGAATACCTTCGGACGCAGGCCTTGGCGCGGATCTACCTCGACAACATTCCCGGCGTCCAAAGCTCGTGGGTCACTCAGGGGCCTGAAATCGGCCAGGTGGCGCTCAAATACGGCGCGAGCGACCTCGGCTCCATCATGATCGAGGAAAACGTAGTGAGCGCCGCCGGGACGACCTTCCGGATGGGTGTGGCCGACATGAAGCGGCTTATCGGCGAACTCGGCTACGAACCCCGCCAGCGCGACAACTGGTATCGGTTGGTGGCCTGACGCCACCCGCGGGCTTGTCAACGGTGCCCGCACCGGCAACAAAGGGCGCACGTGGCCACCACCCCTGAGGTCAAATCGCAAGCCTTCGCCCTTGCGCCCGATGACAACCATCGGGCCGACCACTTCCTCGCGGGCCGGATCGCGCTGATCTACGCGCTGGTGTCGGTGGTGTGGATCCTCGGCAGCGACCGCCTCGCTTCCTCCCTCGCGGAAGACCGGGCCAGGGAAGAACGTCTGCAATCTTGGAAAGGACTGGGATTTGTCCTCGTCTCCGCGGCCGGACTCCACTGGCTGACCTACCGGTCGCTCCGCCAGGGGCGCATGCACGAGCGCGAACGGCGCTTCTTTGCCCACTTGGCGGCCAATGCCCGGGACGCGGTGTTCGCGCTCGACCCGGCGGATGACTTCCGGGTGCTGTATCTGAACACCACGGCGGTGACTGCCCTCGGAACCGGGGGCGGTGAACTGCTGGGCAAACCCGTCTGGGAAGTCAGCCCCGAACTCAGCCGCGAAGTCTGCGGCCGGGCATGGCAGCAGTTGGAAGCCGGCGAACAGCCGAATTTGCTCCTCCGGATTCCCAACCCCGACGGCTCGCCCCGGGTCGCGGAAACCTCGCTCGAAGTGCTGGCCATCGGCCCCCGGCGTCTCCTGAGCGGCCGCGCCTGGGACATTACCGAACGGGCGGCCCACGAGGAACGGCAGCGCCAGCTCTTGGCACAGCTGACCGAGTCGCAGGCGCGCCTGGCCGAACAGCAGGCCCAATTGGTGCAGTCCCGGAGCGAACTGGAACTGTTCAACCAGCTTTCGCTCACCTTCCTCACCCGGTCCGATCCCCGGGCGATCTTCCAGGAGCTGGAGTCGGCCATCGCAACGGCATTCGGCGCCCAGGTGGCCCGGGTCGCCCTCGCCCCGAAGCCCGGGGAGCTCGTGTTTCCAGCTTCCGGCGCGGGTGAATCCTCGCCGTTGTCACCGGCGGAACTCCGGCATTTCCTGGGCTCGATGGGCGCTCCCGGAACTGGCCAGCCCACGACCGGCGTCTCCCCTTCCCCGAGTTCCCCGGAAGGCGCGGGCGAATCGCTCGCCGCGGCCATCCGCCAAGGCGACGAGCTGCTGGGCGGGATCTGGTTGAGCCTCGCTCCCGCCCGCCCGGACGCGAACGCCGGATCACGCCTGGAACGGCTGGCCCAGCACCTCGCTCCCGCCTTGCGGGCGTATCTCGCCGAATCGCGTTTCAAGGCCCAACAGGAAAACACCTTGGCCGTGGCCCTCGCCAACGAGGCCAAGTTCACCGCCATCTTTCACAACTCGTTGGACGCGCTGTTCTTGGTCGAAGCCCAGTCGGGCCTGATCACCGACTGCAACCGGCAGGCCGCGGAACTGTTCGCCGACGGCGACCGGAACCGGTTGATCGGCCTGGAAGGTCGTCTTCTGGCGCTCGCCCCCAGGTCGCCGGAAGCGGCCAAGGATTTGCGGATGCGGATTGCCGAGGGCTTCGACTACGAGGGTGAATTTGAATACCGTTCGCTCGGAGGTCGGGTGTTCTGGGGCCATGTCGCGGGCGAACACCTCGCCATGCCCGGAACCCAGCTCCAGCTGTTCCGGCTGCTGGACATCTCCCAGCGCAAGGCCGACGAGCAGAAGCTCGCCGAGCAGGCCCGCTTCCGCCAGGAACTGATCGACTCCGTGCCCTTGCCGGTCTTCGTCAAGGATACCGCCGGCCACTACCTCGAATGCAACCGGGCGTTGGCCGAGTTCATCGGCCTCCCGCGCGAGCAACTCATCGGCAAAACCGTGGCCGACGTGTTCCCGGACGAGTTCGCCATCCAATACCGGCGGCGGGACGATGAGCTTTTCCTGCACCAGGGGCGACAAGTCTACCGCGGAACGGTCCGCAACGCCGCCGGTTCCCTGCGGTCGGTGATCTTCCACCGCGCGACTTTCCACCAGGTTGACGGGTCACTGGGCGGCCTGATCGGCACGTTCATCGACGTGACCGAGTTCGACGGGGCCATGAGCCAGCTGCGGCTCCAGGAATCGGCGCTCAACGCGGCGGCCAACGGCATTGCCATCACCGACCGGAACGGGATCGCGCTCTGGGCCAATCCGGCGTGCGAGCGGCTGACCGGCTACCGCGTCGAGGAAATCGTCAATTCGTCGCTGCGAATCCTGAAATCCGACCAGCAGCAGGAGCAGTCCTACAGCAACCTCTGGCAAACCATCATGGCCGGCCAGGTCTGGCAGGGCGAACTGCTGAACCGGCGAAAGGACGGCACGACGTATCACGAGGAGATGACGATCACGCCGCTGAAGGATGAGCAGGGCAACGTCACCAACTTCGTCGCGATCAAGCAGGACATCTCGTCCCGGAAGCAGGTCGAGATGCAATATCTCCGCGCCCAGCGGATGGAAGGCATCGGGCTGCTGGCCAGCGGCATCGCGCACGACCTCAACAACGTCCTGGCCCCGGTGCTACTGTCCATCGAGCTGCTTCAGGCGATGCACCCCGACGCCGACACGCAGGACATCCTGCATACCGTCGAGCAGTCCGCCCGCCGCGGCGCGGACATCGTGCGGCAGGTGCTGACCTTTGCCCGGGGGGTGAAGGGCGAACGGATTCCCCTGCAATCCAAGCACCTCGTCAAAGACATCATGCGGGTCGCCAAGGAGACGTTCCCGAAGAACATCGAGGTCCACATCCGGATGGACACCGAGGTCTCGAACGTCGAAGGCGACCCAACCCAAATCCACCAGGTGCTGCTCAACTTGGCGGTCAACGCCCGTGACGCCATGCCTGACGGCGGCCGCCTCACCCTCAGCGCGCACAATCACAGCCTCGCCGAGGCCATGCCGGCGGTGAACGGCACGATTCCGTCCGGGGATTACGTGGTCCTGGGAGTCAAGGACACGGGCATCGGGATCGAGCAGGAAAACCTCAGCCGGCTTTTCGAGCCCTTCTTCACGACGAAGGCGGCGAACAAGGGAACTGGGCTCGGTCTGCCGACCGCCTTGGGCATCGTGAAGAGTCATAGCGGGTTTTTCCGCGTGGTCACCGAACCGGGCAAAGGCGCGGAGTTCCTCGTCTACTTGCCCGTCTGCAACCGGGACGAATCCCGTCCCGCCTCGCCGCCCCATTCGGCGCCCCGCGGCAACGGGGAAACCATCCTGGTCGTGGACGACGAACTCGGAATCCGCTCGCTGGCTTCGGAGATCCTCTCCCGCCATGGCTACCGGGTCCTTATCGCCAGCGATGGCACCGACGCCATGGCGCTGGTCGCGCAGCACCGCAGCAAGGTGGAACTGGTGCTGACCGACGTGATGATGCCGCACATGGACGGCGTGGCGCTGACCCGCAGCCTGCGGAAACTGGCGCCGCACACCCGCGTGCTGGCCTTCAGCGGGCTTTCAGGCGGGGCCTCGTTGGCCTCGAAGATCGAAGAGCTGCGCAGCCTCGGCGTGCCTCCAGTGCTGAGCAAACCGCTGACCGCGCCGGAACTGCTCAACGCAATCCACGACCTGCTCTACGCCAATCCGCAGTCGTAAGCCTAACGCCGGAAGTGGGCGGCCACCTTCCCCGGGAAATGGGGCAGCGCCTTCAGCACCTCGACCGCCATCCGGGGCGACATTTCGCTCGGCACCGTGGCGACCAGATACGCCCGCGGATGCACCAGATCGACCGGCCAAGGACGCTGCGCCGCCACCGCCGCGGGATAACTTACCATCCGCGACTCCCGCAGGAACACGAACACATTCTGGCGATACCACCACGCCACCCGGTCGTCGTTCCAAAGGCGATGGCGCAGGCAATCCACCGCGACAAAACCCTGGGCCCGGAACCGTTCGACCCAGTAGGACTGCCACTGCTCGTTAACGTGGTGGGTCCCGCCCTGGCCGGGAATCGCCGCCGAAAACACGACCGCATCCCCCAGCCGGCAAAGATCCGCCACGAAGGTCTCGGCCCGCGCGCCATCAAGGTGCTCGGCGACTTCGAGGCAGTTCACGAGGTCGAATTGCCGGTCGAGCCGCAGCGGTTCCGCCAGATTGGCCCGCTGGAACCGCTCCACTGGAATCAACAGTTGGTCCGGCTGGACCACGCTGCCGTCAATCCCCAGCACCTCGCAGCCGGCCGCCAGATATTCCTTCGCCCAAGTGCCGGAGCCGCAGCCGACATCCACCACCGATTTCGCCGGCACCAGTTCGAGGACCAGCGGCACGGTCGCTCGCGCCGAGGCGGCGGAATCTTCCTTCAAACCTTCGTAATAGCGGGTCGAATACGGAGAGGCCATGAGGTGAGCTTGTTGAATTCCGGGGCACGCTGACGAGCCGGAAACAGCGGCTACAATTTCAGCGCGGCGAACGGGTTGTTGAATTCGGCCGCCCCCGTCGTGGCCGGGGCGAGCACCTGCCGCAGGTAGACCACCGCCGACTCGACGTCTTGGACGCTCTTCGGGAGCGTCGTTCCCGCGGCGTTGGGATGGCCGCCGCCCTGGAGTTTGGCCGCCACCGGGAGCGCCTCGCCGTTCAGGCTGCGGAAACTGACCACGATGGTGCGGTTCGACTTGGGGAAAAACGTGGCCAACACCTTGAAGCTGGTCGCGCCCCGGTCCAGCAGGTGGTGCACGATTAGGTTCGTGTTGCCGATGGTCGTGCGGACCACCCCGACGTCCGGGCTGACGGCCTCGATGTG
>JBIIUN010000229.1:0-7755 GCA_044339945.1 Kapaibacterium sp. (SeqCode) | reverse complement strand
GCCCAGCGGGTCTTCGATCCGGCGTTTGACCGACATCACCTCCAGCAACGGGTGATCCACCAGCCGCTCCAGTTCGCCCCCGATGAGGCTGTGCAGCGCCCAGAACCCATAGGTCTTGACCAGGTTGGCGTAGTCGCAGGCCAGTTCGAAATCCGCGCTCTGCCGCAACCAGAGGTCGCCGATGTTGGTGAGATCCACCAGCCGGTCCAACGCGGCCGACTGGAGCCCGGCCTCGCGGCACAGTTCGTAGCACAGGAGCGCGGCCGACTTCTTCGAATCGTGGATCAGACGGGCCTTTTGCGCCGGGACCGCGGTCGAATGATGGTCGATGACCACCCAGTCAGGCCGGTCCAGCCGGGCTTCGAACGTGAAGTCGGTCACCCAAGCCACCCGTTCGCTGAGCTGGCGGTTCTTCCAGCCCTGGTAATTCCAGGCCTGCAGGGGCACTTCCGCCCCATGAAGTTTACGGGCCAGCCGTTGGAGCAACACCCCGGCCACCAGTCCGTCGAGATCGCTTTCATGGGTGCAGACAACCTCGGGTTTCGGCAAAGAAGACATGCGGAAGAGCCTACGGGCGCCGGACTTGAAGGGAAGCCATCAGTGCGCCGGCACTCCTTCGGCGGGCCAATCCGGTTTGCCAGGACGACGCCGTCCGGCAACCTAGCCGGCGCCATGGCCGTCTTCCTCGACACGCACGCCCACCTGGATTTCCCGGAGTATTCCGCCGACCTGCCGGAGGTCATCGCCCGCGCCCACGCGGCCGGAATCGAGCAGATCATCTCGATCGGCACGGACCTCGAATCCAGCCGGCGGGCAGTCGCCTTGGCCGAACGTTACCCTGGCGTCTACGCCGCCGCCGGCTGGCATCCCGGCGAAGCCGAGGCGGCCCCCGAGGATTTCCGGGCGGAACTTCGGGACTTGGGACGCCATCCGAAGGTCGTCGCCATTGGCGAATGCGGGCTCGACTACTATCGGCTCCCCTCCAAGTCCGGTGGCTCGGCCGAGGACGACGGGCGCATCAAGGCCAAGCAGGCGCGCGTTTTTGCCCAACAGCTGGAAGTGGCGGTCGAACTGGGCCTCAATCTGGTCATCCATACCCGCGATTCGTTTGCCGACACCATGGCAATGCTTCAGCCATTCACGGACCGCGTCCGCGGCGTCTTCCACTGCTTTGTCGGCACCCCGGAGGAAATGCGCCAAGTCGTGGCGGCAGGATCGCTGGTCAGCTTCACCGGCATTGCCACGTTCAAGAACGCCATCCAGGTGCGCGAAACCTTGCTGGCCACGCCTTTGGATCGCCTCATGTTGGAAACTGACTGCCCATTCCTCGCTCCGGTCCCGCACCGAGGGCAGCGTTGCGAACCCGCCTTCGTGCGGGACCTGGCCACGGCGGTCGCCCAGTTCCGGGGCTGCACGCTGGAAGAACTCAGCCGTGTCACCGGAACGACCGCGCGCGCCTTTTTCCCGCGCCTCGCCGAGCCCACACCGTGAACCGGGCCGATGCCAAGCGGGATGGCCCGAACAATCGAAACCCACGCTTGACGCTTATCCTTGGCAAAACCTAGGGTCCGTCACGTAAACGTCTTGCTGGCCGGCGATTGGCGCCACGAAGAAGTCGGTTTCCCAACCGGCTTTTTTGTTACCCCGGTGGGACGGGGGCTGTTGACGATATGAACGCCGAACTGTTGGCAATTCTCGAGTTTTGGGAGAAGGAAAAGGGCATCAGCAAGGATGTCCTGCTCACTGCTGTTCAGGAATCCCTGATGGCAGCCGCCAAGAAGGCAGTCGGGCCGGCGCGCGAACTCCGGGTCACCATTGATCCCCGCTCCGGCGACATCTCCGCCTGGGCCAAGCTCATCGTCGCGGACCGGGTCGTTTCCAAGCACGACCAACTCACCCCATTTGATGCCCGGCGCAAGGGCTTTTCCGAGGCCAAGGTCGGCGACGAAGTTGAGGTCGAGGTGACCCCGGCCGGGTTCGGCCGAATCGCCGCACAATACGCCAAACAGGCCCTCATGTCGCAGCTGCGCAAGGCCGAGAAGGCGATGATCTTCGACGAATTCAAGGATCGGGTCGGCGACATCGTGAACGGCACCGTTCGCCGGTTCGAGAAGTCTGACGTCGTCCTCGATCTCGGCAAGTTTGAGGCAATTCTTCCGAACCGGGAACGGGTCCCGACCGAGGAATATCAGATCGGCGAGCGGATTCGTTGCTTCGTCAAGGACGTCATCCAGACGATCCATGGTCCGGAGATTCTCCTGACCCGGGCCGACCCGCAGTTCGTGCTGAAACTTTTCCGCCTGGAAGTTGCCGAACTCAACGACGGCACGATTGAGGTCAAATCCATCGCCCGCGAGCCCGGCTTCCGGACTAAGCTGGCGGTTTTTTCCCGCGATCCGAAGGTGGATCCCGTCGGCGCCTGCGTTGGTCTGCGCGGACAGCGGGTGAAGAACATTGTCCGCGAGCTCAACAATGAGAAGGTGGACATCATCCCGTGGTCGCCGGACATCAAGGCTTACGTCGCGAAGGCCCTCGATCCTGCCAAGGTGAAGTCCTTCCGGGTCGACGAAAGCATGAAGCGTATTCTCGTCACGACGACGCCGGACCAGCTGCCGTTGGCCGTGGGCAAGCGGGGCCAAAACGCCCGGCTGGCGTCCCGCCTGACCGGTTGGCAGATTGACATCGAAGCCGAAGCCGATGTGACTGGTTTCGAGGCGAAGGTTGATCACGCCGTGCACGAACTCGCCGCGGTGCCGGGAATCTCCGAGGACCATGCCCGCGTGCTCGTCAACATGGGTTTCCATAGCGTCGAGGACCTGTTGGATGCCGAGGTCGGCGACTTGGCGGCCATGCCGGGAATCGGCGAGGCCGCGACCACAATTTTGGAGGCAGCCCGGGGCGAAATGGTTCGCCGACAGGCTGGCGACGGAGGCCCGGATGGCTCCGCCCCGCTTGCGTAAGTGCTCCCGGAGACGGTTTCACAGGAAACCGCCCCGCCCATTTTCGGCCTAGCAAAGCCGGGGCGGGGCGGTTGAATTTGCAGAGTTTTCAAATATGCCCGTTCGCATTTACGAGATCGCCAAGGAACTAAACCTCGAGAGCAAGCTGGTGCTTGCCCGGGCGAAGGAGCTGGGCATTTCCGCCGCCAAAGTTCCGTCGAGCTCGCTCGACAAGATCACCGCCGAATACCTCAAGGAACAACTGCTGCCCCTGGCCGGGCAAGTCGCGCCCGAAGGATCGGGCAGTTCGGCACCCGTCGCCTCAGCGCCGCCACCACCGGTCGACGACCGTCCGATCATCATCGTGCCGCCCCCGGCGCCCGAACCGCCTCCGGTGGTAGAACCGGTGCAGGCGGCATCCGTCGTCGCCCCGAAGGAGGATTACGAACCGGAGCCGGAACCTGTCCCGGAACCGGAACCCGTTGCATCTTTGGCCCCGGTCGCCCCGGCCATTGCGGCTGAGTCAGTGGCCGCTTCCCCTGCCGCTGTCCCGCCCCCGCCGCCGGCAGCGACAGCGCCGGCCGCGCCCCAACCCCTCACGCCGACGCCCGCACCGGCACCCGTGGCACCGACGGAACCGCCAAAATCGCAACTCGGCCAGTTGGTTGGCCGGATCAATCTTGGGAATCGGTATGAGGGAAGAGCCGGCGGCATGACCGCTGCGCAGCGTAACCCTCCGCCTCCGCCTCCTCCCCCGCCCCCGCAGCGCCCGCCGATGGGGCGGCCGGACGACCGCCGTGGTTTCGCCGGCTCCGGACAACGCGCGCCGTTCCAGGCCCGCCCCGGCCAGACGGCCGGTGCGGGACATCGCCCCGGCCAATACCAACGGTCCGGCCAGGCTTCCGTCCCGGGCCAACGGCCTGGCCAAGGTCGGCCCGCCTATGGCAATCCGGCTCCCGGACGGCCAGCCGGACCACCCAAGCCGTCGCTCGCTGTAGACGCCCCGACCATCATCATGAAGCCGCCCATCGTCGTCCGCGAACTCGCGGAAAAGATGGGCAAGAAGCCGTTCCAGATCATCGCGGACCT
This sequence comes from Kapaibacterium sp. (SeqCode), assembly GCA_044339945.1. GTDB lineage: Bacteria > Verrucomicrobiota > Verrucomicrobiia > Limisphaerales > UBA9464 > CAIWAH01. The sequence goes on along the minus strand of JBIIUN010000229.1, from coordinate 3,727 downwards.
CATGTCGATGGGCGCGTTTGTGACGGTCAACCAGACGATTGATCCGGAACTCGCCCAAAAAGTCTGCGCCAAGAACAACATCCGTTTCGACACCGAGAAACGGAACCTTGAGGCCCACCAAGTCAACATCCAGCCGCGCGAACAGAAGCTGGAACTCGACCAGGACGACAAGCTGGAGGAAATGCAGCCGCGCGCCCCGATCATCACGATCATGGGCCACGTCGACCACGGCAAAACCTCGCTGCTCGACGTCATCCGCAAGGCCAACGTCGTCGCCGGTGAGGCGGGCGGAATCACGCAGCACATCGGCGCCTACACGATTTCCTATCCGCACCCTAACACGGGAATTCTCCAGCAACTCACGTTCCTCGACACCCCGGGCCATGCTGCGTTCTCCGCGATGCGGGCCCGCGGGGCGAACGTGACCGACATTGTCATTCTCGTGGTCGCCGCCACCGACGGCGTGATGCCCCAGACGTTGGAAGCCTTGGCCCACGCCAAGGCCGCCCGCGTGCCGATCATCGTTGCCGTCAACAAATGCGACCACCCCAATGCCAATCCGATGAAGGTGCGGCAGCAACTGCAGGAGAAGGGTTTGGTGCCCGACGACTGGGGTGGTGACACCCTTTATGTCGACTGTTCGGCCCACACCAAGCAGGGCATCGACAAGCTCATTGATTCCATCCTGCTGCAGGCGGAACTGCTCGAGCTCAAGGCCAACCCCAATCGCAAGGCGAAGGGCAACGTCATCGAGTCCGGCGTCGAGGCCGGCGGACCGGTCGCCACCGTGCTCGTGCGCAAGGGCACGCTGCGCCTCGGCGAGGTGATCATCTGCGGCGAGCATTACGGTCGCGTTCGCGCCATGATGAACGAGGAGGGCCAGCGCCTGAAGGAAGCCATTCCGTCCGTAGCCGTCCGCGTCCTCGGCCTGAACGGCATCCCCGAAGCTGGCTCCGAATTCAGCGCGGTGGACAATGACAAGGCCGCCCGCAGCCTGACCGAGGAACGCTTTGAGGAGCGCAAGAAGGCCGAACTCGACGGCGTGCGGCCCAAGCGGGCCTCGTTGGAAGACATCTTCGGCGGCATCAAGGATGCGAGCGCCAAGGTGCTCAAGGTCATCGTCAAGGCCGACACCCAGGGTTCCGTCGAGGCGATCTGCGAGGCCCTGCGCAAGATCGAGTCCGACAAGATTTCCCTCGAAATCATCCGCGACGCCGTCGGCGCAATTACGGTCGATGACGTCATGCTCGCCGCGTCCGCCGATGCGGTCGTGCTGGGTTTCCACACCCGTGTGGACAACAGCGCCGCCGAGGCGGCCAAACGCGAGGGCATCCAGATCAAGCTCTACGCGATCATTTACGAGCTCATCGACCAGGTGAAGGAGGCCATGGCCGGCTTGCTCGATCCCCTGCTCAAGGAAGTGCCGGTCGGCCAGGCGGAAGTCCGCAAGGTGTTCGACCTTTCCAAGGGCGGCAAGGTGGCCGGCTGTTACGTGGCCAGTGGCAAGCTCCTCCGCGGCAAGATGCGCGTCCGGCGCAAGACCCACATCATCTACGAGGGCGTGTCGCTCACCCTCAAGCGCTTCCAGGACGAGGTGAACGAGGTGCGCGCCGGCATGGAATGCGGCGTGCGCCTCGAAGGCTTCGACGAATACGCCGAGGGCGACTTCATCGAGTGCTACACGGTGGAGAAGATTGCCCAAAAGCTCTGAGCGGCCGACCAACGGCCGGCTTCGGCCGGTCCTGATCCATGCAACCTGAGACGTCACCCAATCGCCGCATCGCCCGGGTCAAGGAACTGCTCCGCCAGGAGCTCTCCGAGATCATCCGGCGGGAATTCAGCATCGAGGAGGTCGGCCTGCTGACCGTGAACGACGTGGGCGTGTCCCGCGACCTGCGGTCCGCCATTGTCTTCCTCGGATTCGTCGGCACCAACGCGCAGCGGAAGCTGGCGCCCCAGCGGGTGGAGGAACGCGCCAAGCTGATCCAATCCATGGTCGGTGGTGCCATTCGCCTGAAGTTCACCCCGGAATTGCGTTTCCAGGTCGGTGACGCGGTGGCCGAGGGGAACCGGGTCATCGCGTTGCTGGACGAACTTCAATCGGCCGCCCCCGCTTCGACTGCGACTTCAATCCCACCCGCCTGATCGTTTCGCCTTCTTCCGCGAAGAATGAAGCCAGTTCCCAAGACGGTTGAACGCATCATCGAGCTGATAGAGGCCGCCAAGACGATCTGCATCGTGGGGCATGTCCGCCCCGATGGTGACTGCATCGGCAGCCAAGTCGGCCTCGCGCTGGCCCTTGAGAACGCCGGCAAGGAAGTCACGGTCTGGAATCAGGACCCCGTCCCCGACAAACTTCGTTTCCTTGACCGGGACCGGCGCCTGTCCCGTCCCAAGTCGGGCCAGAAATTCGACTTGGTCATCGCCACGGACTGCGCCAGTGCCGAACGCCTCGGAAAGGTTGCCGACCACATCGGCGAGCGCGGCGAGCTGATCAACATCGACCATCACGCCAGCAACACCCGCTACGGCGACGTGAATTGGGTTTCCCCGCGGGAACCCTCGACCGGCGAGCTCATCTTTGACCTTTGCGCCTGGGCCGGCTGGAAGATTACCCAACCGATTGCCGACTGCCTGTTCGCCGCCATCAGCACGGACACCGGTTCCTTCCAGTATCCGTCGGTCGTGCCCGAGACGCTGCATACCGCGGCGGAACTCGTCGAACGGGGGGCCAACCTTGGCCACATCTGCCAGGAGATCTACCAGAGCTTTCCCATCACCCGAGTCCGGCTCCTCCGGCACGTCTACAGCACCTTTCGACTGACCCACGACGGCAAAACCGCCTATTTCTGGCTGAAGAAGGCGAATTACAGCCGGGCTGGCGCCAGCGTGGAGGAAAGCGAAGGCCTGATTGATCACATCCGCGCCATCGAGGGCGTGCTGGTCGCCGTGGTCTTCGAGGAAACCGAGTCCGAAATCACGCGCATCAGCCTGCGCAGCAAGACGGCCGACGTGAACGTCAATGAGATCGCCAACCTGTTCGGCGGCGGCGGCCACAAGGCGGCAGCCGGCGCCCGCGTTTCGGGCAGTCCGCTCTCGGCGCAGCGCCGGGTGTTGGGCGCGATCAAACGCTCGCTCGCCGGCAAGCCGCTGAAGTGACCTCGCCAGCCCGTGGGTAACCACACCGGGCGGCTTCAGTCTCGTTTTCTCAGCCAGTAACCTGTTTCGCATGAAGGAACCCTTTGGCGCCCTGGACGGTGCCCTCGTCATCGACAAGCCCGCCGAATGGACCTCCCACGATGTCGTGGCCAAGGTGCGCGGCCACTTCCGCCTCGAGAAGGTCGGCCACTGCGGCACCCTCGATCCGATGGCCACCGGGCTCCTGGTCCTGGTGCTCGGCAAGGCGACCAAGCTCTCCGAACGGCTCATGTCCGCCGACAAGGTTTACGACGGCACGATGCGCCTGGGCGAAACCACGGACAGCTATGACGCCGACGGCGAACTGGTCGAAACCAAGCCGGTGCCGCCGCTGACGCTCGACGACCTGAACGCCGCCGCCGCCAAGTTTCTCGGCGACCAGCTCCAAATCCCGCCGATGGTCAGCGCCAAGAAGATCGGCGGCGTGCCGCTCTACAAGCTGGCCCGCAAGGGCGAGGAAGTTTATCGCGAGGCCCGCCCGATCCATCTCTACAGCTACCGGTTCGACGAATACGAGGACCCCTTCGCC